>CAZZLI010000004.1:0-64342 GCA_964655055.1 uncultured Ferruginibacter sp. | reverse complement strand
TCGTTTTTTCCGAGGGGAATCACCATAAAAAATACGATACGCAAAGACAGCCCTGCCGATCTGGCAAGGGGCATTTCCATTTACCACCTGTACAAATGGTTTGTCAACCGCACAAAACGGGAACAGGAAATCGTCAGGCAGTGGACCTATTTCATGGGCCGAACCGACTGGGACCGCAACTATATCGAAATGCTGAACCCATCGGCTGTTTACTTCCATTGCGAGGAACTATTACGTAAAGCATTTTATGAAACTACCTGGCAGAGGCAACGAAGCAGTCAATTTGAAAACACATTTGTGCTGACGTCAACCATCAACCCCAACATGTACAAGGGGCTTGACCTTATTTACCGGACATTGCCGTTGCTTGAAGGAAAAAAGATTCAATGGAATATTCTGGGCATCAGGGAAGACAGCAGCCTGAACAAGACCATACGGCGCATCCTAAACATAAAAAAAACACCTGCCGAAATGATATTCCACGGTCCGGTAGGAGAAGCCGAACTGGTTGATGTGTTAACCCGCAGCGATGTTTTTGTGCATCCCTCCTATATCGACAACAGTCCCAACAGTGTCTGTGAGGCCATGCTTATGGGTATGCCCGTCCTGGCATCTTCAGTGGGCGGCGTGCCTTCCCTGATCAGCCATAAGGAGTCGGGTATCTTATTCAACCCGTATGACCGCTATGACCTCGCCGGATGGATCCATCAGCTGATGACGTTCCCCGAAAAAGGCGTAGAATACGGACAAAAAGCAAGGCAAGTAGCGCTTGGGCGGCATGATCCCGACCAGATTCTTGATTCCCTGCTCAAGACCTATAAGCAGGTGATAGAAAATACCGGGTAACCCTTCATCATTAAGAAGACAAACCCGCAGCACTTCATCATCCGCAGGTTATCCTTCGATGCAGGTTGACCCGAAACCCGCTCCATAACTGAAAAACAAATCGCTTACCCAACCGTATAGCGATCCCTTTACCGGATGAGCAAACTCAACCTTATCATCCTCAACATCAATGCCTATGCCGGATATCCGGGAAGGGATATGGCCGGTGCCATGCGGGTCCGGAACATCTTCGACCCGCTTCTCAAAGAGCCGGACGTAAAAATCGCCAATCTGATTCCCCTGAACCTGCTGGAATTGGAGCACAGGAACGACCAGAGCACCTGCATGCCGGAAGTTGATTGCCTGAGCATCGGGTACACCAGGATCTACAATCTGTTTTCGTTGTTCCGTTACTGGAGCAAGGGCTGCGCATTCATAAGGAAGCGCTTCGATAAAAGCCAATGCAACATCATCTACAATTATGAATCCCCGGATATCCGGAACATCCTCTTCCTGCTTTACGCAAAGTGGAAGGGATACCGGATTTTCGTCGACATCGTGGAAGACAAGGCGCATGACCACCGGAAGAGCCTGAATGACAAGATTCGGGTTGCTCTTTCGCTGAGGATGCTCAAGAGCCTGCGCCATTATGCCGACGCCGTAGTGGTCATATCAAGCCACTTGTACAGTAAACTGGAATCCTATACCCGAAAGAAAGTGCCAGTGATGCTACTGCCGGTATCCGTAAACACGGAACTGTTCCCAAAACAGCAACCGGAAAAAAATCAATACGAACAGCTGCATATCTTCTACGGCGGATCCTTCGCACCCAAAGACGGGCTTGACATTCTGATCAGGGCATTTAAAAGTCTGACCTCAACCACCCGCCCGGCCAAACTGATTCTAAGCGGTCGAGGTCGTTCCGAAGACATGCAGCTGATTTTCGATGAAATTTCAGGACACCCCCACATCGAATACAGGGGATTCCTGAGCACTGCAGATTATTTCAAAACCCTGCGGGAAGCCGACATCTGCTGCATGACCCGGAATAACTCGGCTTTTGCCAATGCCGGATTCCCGTTCAAACTGGGGGAATTTCTGGCAGCGGGCAAAGTCGTTATAGCCTCCGAAGTTGGAGATGTCAAGCACTATCTGAAGCATCTGGAAAATGCCTACCTGATTGAACCGGGAAGCATGGAGGCTATCAGAAAAGCCCTGACGGATTGCATCAACGGATACGGGGAACTCTCAAAACGGATGGGAGCCGCGGCACGGGAAACCGCCGAAATCTATTTCAGTGCAAGAAAATCATCAGCACAGGTCAAACAGCTGATTGAATCCGTTTGCCGGAAGCCCTGATTCCACCATGGCACCAACAGAAAAATCCATAGCATTCGTCTTCAGCGGCCTTTACGTCGGCGGAGCCGAAAAATTCGGCATCACGCTGGCCAACCGTTTTGCCGGTGAGGGCATTCCAACATATTTTATCCTTTTCGAGAAAATTGACAGCCCTTATTACCGGATGATCCATCCGGGTATCACCCAGATTCATATCACAAGAAAGTCAAAGTACGACCTGGTTTTCCATAAGCAGTTCGAAAACACCTTGAAGGAGCATGGCATCAGCGAGGTCCTGTTCTTCTGCCTCAAGCCCCTGCTGCTCACGCGCCTTTTCGCAGCCAGGCAACCAACCGGAATAAATTTCTTCGTGACCCTGCACAGTACCATTCCGGTCAGTTACAAGGAGTATCTGAGAACACGCATTTTGCTCGGTTTTGTGCGAGATTCCGATAAGACCATTTTCATCTGCCGGAACCAGCGTGACTATGTAGGCAGTAGATACGGATTCAAACCCATAAAGCATACGGTCATTTACAACGGGGTTGACACCAGTTATTTCAACCCGAAAACATTCAGCCCTGCTGTAAACAAAAGAGAACGGATGGGGATTCCGCAGAACCATAAAATCATTTTACTGGTGGCCACACTCCGGCCTGAAAAAGGCCATCGGGATGCCATCCGCGCCCTCAAACACTTACACACCCATTTTCCCGAACATCGCCACGCCCATCTGGTATGCACCGGCGGTGGACCGACAGACTATATGGAAAGTCTGATCCGGGAATCGGAAAGCCTTGGCGTGCGGGAATACGTGCATCTGGAAGGCAACCAGCCTGATGTACGCCCCTATTTCGCAGTTGCCGACCTGTTTACCCTCACCTCGATAAGTGTGGAAACCTTTTCCATAGCCGCACTGGAAGCCATGAGTTTCGGGCTGCCTGTATCCCTGACCCGTATCGGAGGCGCCGCGGAAATGGTTTTCGAAGGCATCAATGGTAACCTCAGCGAGCCGGGAAATCCCGAATCGATTGCAGGTTGCTGGAATAAAATATTGTCGAAAGACCTGAACAGGGATACGATCCGTGAAAAAATGACCGAACATTTTTCAATGGACAAAACATTTCAGGCGTACCGGCGCTATCTGGGCTTCCCGGAAGCATGATCGGATTCCAATAAACCATACAATCAATTCAAAGAATATTCGTTTTTCATCGGTACAATTACGAATACTCTCCCGTTGAAAACCCGGCAGTAACAAGATGCAGATTTTAATGGCCAACTGGTCATGGCACCCTACCGGGGGCGACTGGACCTATATCGACAACCTGAGCAGACTATATGAACAGCATGGTCATACGGTCATTCCCTTCAGCACCCAAAACAGCAGGAATTTCGATACCCCGTTCTCCGAATACTTTGTCAACAGCTATGACTTCAAAGAGCTGAATAAGAACAAGAGCCCGGCAAACGCCATAAGAGCGGTCAAAACATCCGTAAGATCGGGGGATGCGGTCAAAAAGCTGAACAGCCTTCTGGATAAATACCCGGTCCGGCTGGCACATCTGCACAACATCCATCATTACCTGACACCGGCGATCATAGAGGTGCTTCACCGGCGCGGCATCAAGATCATCTGGACACTTCACGACTACAAAATAATCTGTCCGGAAAACTCCTTTGTATCCAACGGAAAAATCTGCGAAGCCTGCCTTGGCGGAAGATTTTACCACTGTGCCGCCAACCGCTGCAAGAAAAATTCACGGGCAGCCAGCCTGCTGGCAAGCATAGAAGCCTATTACTATCACCGCAGAAAAACGTACACGCTTGTGGACTACTACCTCTGTCCTTCCGAATTCCTGCGCCAACAGTTCATCCGGTTCGGATTCAGTCCGGATAAGCTGGTTGTGACCAATCTTTGCTATGATATCGACCTTATTGACAAATTCCTGACGCAACCGCAGCATCCGACAACGGACCGGTACATTTTATACGTGGGCAGACTGGAAGCAATCAAAGGCCTGAAAACACTGATCCGGGCCGTTAAGGACACACCGGTAAAACTCCGTATTGCCGGCACCGGACCTGCGGAAACAGAATTAAAAACCCTTGCCGGATGGCCCGAAAATCCCAACGTCGTTTTTGAAGGATTCTGTACGAAAGAAAAGGTGTTCGAACTGACGCAAAACGCGCTCTGCGGCGTATGTCCTTCCGAGTGGTATGAGAACCTCCCCTACTCTGTTTCCGAAACTTTCCTGTTCGGCAAGCCGGTTGTAGGCGCAAGAATCGGCGGAATACCCGAATTGGTTGTGGACAGGGAAACAGGACTTCTTTTTGATTCCGGCAACATAAATGATCTCCGGGAGAAACTCATGTACATTTGGCAAAATCCGAAGCAAACGGAAGAAATGGGAAGAAATGCCCGAAAACATGCAGAAGGAATGTACGCTTTCGGAAACCACTGGAAAAAAATGGAACCTATCATACAGCAACTAAACCTATAAAGAATGGCTACAAAAAAGAAAATCTACATGGCAGGCTGCGGTGGAATGCTCGGCGAGGCCTTTTACCATCAGTTCAGGGAAGACTATGAGATCAAATGCACCGATATTGATGTCAATGAGCACTGGCTCTCCTATCTTGATTTCAGGGACCTGAGTGCCTACCGCAAGGACGTACAGGAATTCAAACCAGATTATCTCTTCCATCTGGGCGCCTTTACCAGCCTCGAATATTGTGAGCAACATCCCGAAGACACCTACGCCACCAATACGATGGCTGTGGAAAATGCCGTCTATATCGCCAACGAACTCGATATTCCGCTACTGTACATCAGCACCGCAGGTATCTTCGACGGGGCCAAGGAACTCTATGATGACTGGGACCAGCCCAACCCGCTGGGTGTTTACGCAAGAAGCAAGTACATGGGTGAACGCTTCGTCTGTGAAAACGCCAAAAGGTTCCTCGTATGCCGGGCCGGATGGATGATGGGTGCAGGACCGTCGAAAGACAAGAAATTCATCCAGAAACTGATGAAGCAACTCAAAGAGGGTAAAAAAGAACTGTTTATCGTTGACGACAAGGACGGCACCCCCACCTACACCCACGACTTCGCCAAAAATGTGCGGGCACTGATCCAAGAGGAATACTGGGGACTCTACAACATGGTATGCAGCGGACAAACCAGCCGCATCGAAGTGGCTGCTGAACTGTTGCGCATCCTGAACATGGACGGACAAGTGAAAATCACCGCCGTCAAATCCGATTACTTCAAAGCAACCTATTTCGCGGAACGACCCCCCTGCGAACGGCTGGTCAACCGCAAACTCAATCTCCGCAACCTGAACCTGATGCAGGACTGGAAGACCGCCCTCAGCCAGTACATCGAACGCTACTACCAGGGATATCTGTAACCCATGAAGCCACTTAGAATTGCCGCCTTCGGAGGCTTTCGGTCGATACCACCTAAGGCCGGGGCTGCGGGATCAGATAAATTCGCCCTGGAACTCTATCCGCGTATCGCCGCCCGGGGGCATCGGATGATCGCATACTGCCGCATCTATCCCGGAGACAAAGACGTGCAAGCGGAAAGTTATTCCCGGGTTGAACTGCGGTATTTCAAAACAGTGAATAAAGCCGGGTTTGATACGCTGGTTCATTCCGCAAAATCAACTTTCGATATCATTTTCAGGAACACGGCCGATGTGGTACACCTGCACAGCGGAGCCAACAGCATCTGGGCGATCTTCCTCCGCATAGCGGGTAAACGGGTAGTTGTGACGCAGTTCGCCATGGACTGGAAACGCGACAAATGGCCCTGGTACGGGAAACTTTTTTACCGGATCTCCAACTACCTGACTGCCTATTTTCCCAATGCCGTGGCTTTCGACAACATCTTTACCCGTGATTATTTTGAGCAGAAGTTCAAAAAGAAGTTTGACTTCATCCCCTACGGATCGGAGGTACCTGCTCCCCCGGACAATACGGATATCCTGAAAAAAATTGGCGTGGAGCCGCAAGAATATTTCCTGTTCGTGGGCCGCTTCATCCCCGACAAGGGATTGCATCTGCTGAAGGAAGCCTTCACCCTGTCGGACACCAAAAAGAAACTTGTGCTGATTGGAGGCTCACCCAATCCCGGACCCTATGAGGCGGAAATCAAAAACACATCCGACTCCCGTATCATTTTCCCGGGGTACGTGTATGGCGATGACACCAACATACTCATTAAAAACGCCTATGCCCATATCCAGCCCTCGCTTATTGAAGGCTTATCGCCCGTGATTCTGACCGTGATGGGACTGGGCACGCCGCTCCTCTGCTCCGATATCGTGGAAAACACCTTCATCTGCGGCGAAAACGCGACGACATTCAAAAGCGGAGACGCTTCCGATCTTAAGGAAAAGATTTACTTTGCCCTCCGGCATCCGGAAAAGATCAGGAACATGGCAGCGATGGGAATGCAGGACATCAAAAAAAGATTCAACTGGGACAAGATTACAGACCAGTATCTTGACTTGCTGAACAAAAAATAATTTATGAAGAAAATAGCGTTGATCGGAGCGGGAAAGATGGGAATATCGCATCTCTCGATTTTAGGCGGATATGGACATACGGACATTGTGGGTGTATGCGACACCTCAAAGATGGTGACCGACTTCCTTACCAAAAACGGAAAATTCAACTGCTTCTCCGATTACGAGAAAATGGTTGCACAAACCAAGCCCGATGCGGTTGTGGTGGCCGTACCCACCAAATTCCACTACACCGTCATCAAATACCTCCTGGAGCGCGGCATCCATATTTTTGCCGAAAAACCTTTTTGCCTGAAAAATGCCCAAAGTGAGGAACTGGTTGCCCTTGCAGAGAAAAACGGACTGGTCAACCAGGTAGGTTATCACAACAAATTCATAGGTACATTCCGCGAAGTGAAGAAAATCGTATCCAGCGGGGCGCTGGGCAGCATCTATCATTTCATCGGTGAGTCATATGGCCCCGTCGTGGTAAAAAAGAAGTCGGACACCTGGCGATCCGATCCTGAGGAAGGCGGCGGATGCCTGCTCGATTATGCCTCCCATGTCATCGATCTGCTTAATGATATCGTATCACCCGTTAAATCCTCTAAAGGATCTTTACTCAAGTCGGTTTATTCGGGAAAAGTGGAGGATGCAGTGTATAGTTTATTAGAAATGGAGTCGGGGCAGAGTGGTATCCTTTCGGTCAACTGGAGCGATGAGACCTACCGGAAAATGTCGACAACGGTAACGCTTGTCGGAACAAACGGCAAACTCATCGCGGATGCCAACGAACTCAAAGTGTTCTTCAAAGATGAGATCAACCTCGCGGGATATGATAAGGGCTGGAACGTCCGCTATATCACCGATTTGCAGGAAGGTGTGGATTTCTATCTGCGCGGCGAGGAATATTCCGCGCAGCTCGACCATTTCGTGAAAGCCTTGTCCGGAGCGGCACCCAACAACATCAACACCTTCAGAAGCGCCGCACAAACCGACAAGGCGATCGAAATCATCAGAAACAGTTCAAAATAAGCGACCCTATGGAAAGAATCCTGTTCGGCGATAACCAGTTTTTCGCTGTCAACCATATCTCCGATGAGAAATCAAGGGCCCAGTCCATCAAGTTCAAGGACGACAAGGCCATCATCAAAGTGCTGGATGATGCCCGGGCCTGCGGCATCAACACCTTCATGTGCACCACGCATGACCGGATCGCCCGCATCTGCGATATCATCCGGAAGGAGCCGGACAAATACCGCGACTTCAAGATCTACCCCTGCATGCCCTATGCCCATAAATATGCCAATGCGGTCACGGAACTGGGTATTGCCGGTACGCTGAAACAGTATGTTCCCGGAAATTTTTTCGGATCCTTGTTCAAAGGCGGCATGGCCTTCCTGTCCAAGGATTATGAGGCCATCATGGAACTGATGATCGATGCGGAAATGAAGATGTTCAAGGGTATTCCCACCCCAGTCATCTTCCTACAGAATGTCATCACCGACCTGCTGATCGGGCTCAGGGCTTACGAAGTGCTGGCTGCTTTCCATGCCTACATCAGGAAGAAGTATCAGGCAGAAGCCGGTTTCATCACCATGAACATGCCGAAACTCGTGGAGATCCTGGAACAACAGGGCATTGAGAACCCCATCATCTGCGCATCCATCAACAAAGCCGGCTTTAGGATGTCGGGCGGACTGACTATTTACGAAAACACCTTGAGGACAAAACGGTTCCGGGCGGTAGCCATGCAGGTACTTGGCGGAGGGGCCATATCTCCCGGTGAAGCGATTGAATATGTATGCAGCCTGCCAAATATAGAGTCCATCCTTTTTGGCGCTTCATCACGAGGAAACATCGAGAATACCGTATCGCATATCAGAAACAACGACACCAGGAAGAAGTAATACGGGGAACAAAATTTCCCGAATAAGCAAGATCCGGCTGAACGCCGGATTTTTTATTTTCAGAAACTTCCTTTTACCGCTTTGACAGTCTTGGAAGAATCTCCATTAAAAAGCCTGATGAAATAGATGCCGGGAATCCAGGCGGAGCCGAGTTCCAACGTGCCATGTGAAGGAAGCGTGTTTTGCTCAAGCAGTCTTCCTTCAGCGGTATGGACCTGATATCTCGTCTGACTTTCAATTCCACCCCGGACCAACAAACGGAAGGAGCCCGATGACGGATTAGGATATAGCCGGACATCCAGAGCAGCGGAAAGGCCGGATCCGTTGGTGGTCTGCACCGGTGATTTGTTTCCGGGTTTTTGCAAGGCGGAAACCTGAATTGTAGTGGAAGCGGTACAGCCACCAGCATCGGTGATCTGGTATGTGTATGAACCTGCAGCCACATCATAGGTTCCGGTTCCCGCATAAGGCGGGGTTCCGCCCGAGCCGTTTACAGTAACCTTAAACGTATTTCCGACCCCCGCTACAAAAGAGGAACTTGCGGAAAGCGGAGCAGCAGGTTGCGTAATGAAAACGGAGGCCACTGCCGACTTGCCGGATGCGTCTGTCACGGTATAATTTTTACGGGCTGGAATCCGATACGATGTGTCCCAGGACCGAACATGATTTTGGGAAGGAGACCAACTCCAGACATTGTTCGCCCCGGTCTCAAATTCACCGAATGCGTATTTGTTGGTACCAACCAGATTTCCCGCGGTATCCAATTCGTACACGGCGATGTTATCGAAAAAGGTAGTCCCTGAATTCTGCTGCACTTCAATGACAAAACTGGCATCGGCCTGGGTGGTGGGATTATTGATGAAGAACTGATGATGGGTGACGGCGGTTCCGTAAGTGGCCGTCTGAATGGTTGACAAATCGCCCCAGGGCGATATCGTTTGGCGGAAATAGGCTTTGAAACTGCCATTGGCCGTGGTACCCCGCGTGCTGACGCGGAACACATACCTTTTGGTATTGGATATGGATCCGATGCTCCAGTAATTCAATACCGTGTTGGCCGGCTCCGGATTATTGATATCCAGTCGCATGGAACCTTTCCCCGGACTTACGGTGAAGGTACCGGTACCACCATAAGGAGCAACTCCGGAAAGTCCGGCAACAGTAACCTGGGTGCTGCCGGCAAAACAATTGACCGCGCGCGTGGAAGCCGAAGCGGTGAACAAGGAGGAAGGCTGGGTAACAATCACCGAAGCGGTGTCACTGCAGCCGGATGCATCCGTTACCGTGTAACTGTACGTTCCGGCAGTAACAGTAAAAACTCCTGTGCCGGTGTAGGGTGCTTTACCCCCTGTAGCGGATACGGTCAGCGTTGTGCTTCCACCATTGGTGCTGATGACACCTGCAGATGCGGTAGCAACCAGCAGAGATGGCTGGTTGATAATGATACTGGTGACAGCCTGCGCCCCGGAAGCGTCCCTGACAGTATAGTTATACGTACCCGCTCTTGCGGTGAACACACCGGTTCCCGTATAGGGCGCCACACCTCCCGAAGCAGCAACAGTAATGGTAGCCACACCCCCGTTACAGCTTATGGCAGTTGCTGAACTTGTAGCAGTTAGTACGGCAGGCTGGGTGATGGTCACTGTTTGCGAGGCCGTGCAGCCATTAGCGTCCCTGACTGTATAGGTGTAGGTGCCGGCTGTAACTGTAAAGGCCCCTGTTCCGGTATAGGGAGCAGTTCCTCCGCTGGCGTTTACAGTAACAGTGGTTGTTCCCCCATTGATAGTTATAGTGCCGGAGCTGCAACTGATTGCTAAGGACGGAGGCTGTACAACTATGATGCTCGCAACAGCCTTAACCCCATTAATATCCGTTACCGTAAAGCTGTAGGTACCGGCCACACGGCTGAAACTGCCCGTACCCGAATAGGGAGGCGTACCGCCGCTAGCCGAAACCGTTACTGTGGAACTACCCCCATTGCAATTGATAGCTGTTGCCGTGGCCGTGGCAGTCAACGGAGGAACGAAAGCAGCAATCGTGATATTCGTTTTAGTTGTACATTGGTTTGCATCTCTGACTGTGATGGTGTAGCTGCCGGCGGCGATATTTGAGAATGTGTTACCCGTCTGAAATACACCCGTTCCCAATTGATATTGATACGGGGAGGTTCCTCCGGTGGGCACAGGTTGCGTTATTGTAGTTGTTCCGTTTACGCTGGTAATTGCCGGTGCCGAAGGAGCTCCTGCAGCAATCGCAGCAGGCTGCGTGATCGTAATGGTAGCATTTGCAGTCACACCCGCGGCATCTGTTACCGTAAATGTATGGGAACCGGCTGTTCTGCTCAATGTACCCGTTCCGGTATAGGGAGCAGTACCGCCGGTTGCTGTTACGGTAACGGTTGAATTTCCGCCATTGCATGTTATGGATGTCGCAGTTGCCGATACAACAAGTGGCGGTGGGGGGATGTAATAATTCCGCTGGTTAGTTTCCATGATTTTCCTGTCGGCATCGGATAATACACTTGGGAATACGACCAATTCCTGGATACTTCCATTAAGTCCCTGAACGCGTGCTGCAGGAATCGTTCCTACGGCAAACTCACTGCCTGATGCAGTGATATTCAGGGTACCATCGGTTCCGGTTATTGTTTGGCTTGCACCATTCAAACGCTGGCTTAAAGAGGATAGGCTACTGGTTGAAACAACCTGGTTCGTCACATTCCAGTCGTTGACATTTACCAGAGTTCCCCCGTATAGGTATGGGCCCCCAGCTTCCATCCCGAATCTTGCTGCTGCGCCATTGATGTTTTGTACCCAGGCGCCTAATCGGGAACCCGCTCCACTGTTTTTGCCCCAGCCGCAAAGTTCCCCTTCTGCGGATACGGTTTGCCATACTGCAGCAAGACTTACAGGCTGGGCAGAAGGTACAAAGCTGCTGCTGGTAAGATATGTGGTTGAGCCGTTGAACTGTACCCTGGGCTTTCCCGTCCCGTTTGACAGTATTGTACCGGACTGCACAATAACCGGCTGGTTTTCAACAGCAGCAGCAATATGTCTTCCTTGTCCGCTTTGATCGAACCAGATGGCTACTGTGCCCGAATTGGTGCCCATCCACGTGCCCAGCGTGGTGGCCGTTGCCGCCCCACCCCCAGCCGCACTCACCGCGGAGTTTAATGCCAAAACCCCGCTTCCGTTGAAATATACATCACGCAACTCACCGTCGCTGCTTCTGCGAATTTGCAGAACCGGTCCGCTATAACCACTGCTCAATTTCCTTAGACTATAGGCGACAGCGGCCGGCAGAGACGCGGTAAGACCAAGATTATCCAATATATTAAGCTGTTGTCCGGCAATGGTGATGGTTCTTGTGATGAGCGCATTGCAACCATCCCTTATGGTGATGGTATAGGTACCGGCAATCACTCCGCTGAAGGTGTTACCGCTCTGGAATGCTCCCGACCCCAACTGGTACTGATAAGGAGCGGTGCCTCCCGTTGGCAGGGGTTGCGTAATCGTCGTTGTACCACCGGAACTTGTAATCGCCGGCGCCGTCGGATTGCCAGCCGTCAATGCCGAAGGCTGGGTGATTGTCTGGCTTGCAGAGGCAGTGCAGCCCCGCGCATCGGTGATGGTACAGGTATAGCTGCCGGCAGCAAGGGTCGTACGGTTCTGCGTGGTGATGCCGCCGCCCCAATTGAACGAATAGGGAGCGGTGCCGCCGCTCACCGTGAGGGTAATGCTGCCTGTGGATGCTCCGTTGCACGATACATCCGTTTTGGAGGAGGTTACCGAAAGAGCGGCAGGTTGTGTTATTGTCTGGCTTGCAGAAGCAGTGCAGCCCCGCGCATCGGTTATTGTACAGGTATAGCTGCCGGCAGCAAGGGCAGTACGGTTCTGCGTGGTGATGCCTCCGCCCCAATTGAACGAATAGGGAGCGGTACCTCCGCTCACCGTGAGGGTAATGCTGCCTGTGGATGCTCCGTTGCACGATACATCCGTTTTGGAGGATGTAGCGGTAAGAATAGCGGGCTGCGTGAGTGTCAGCGATACCGAAGAAATTGTTCCAACAGAATCCGTTACAGTAAATGTATAGGTGCCGGCTGTGCGGGAGTAAGCGCCCGTACCCGTGTACGGCAAGATTCCCCCGGTGGCGCTCACTGTTACCGAGGAACTGCCGCCGTTGCAATTGATAGGCGTGGAAGAAACTGAAGCCGTAAGTGGTGTCGGCTGCGCTACAGTAATTGTATTGGTACCCGAGCAACCCCGCGCATCCGTAACCGTATAGGTATACGTACCCGCAGTCACCGTAAAGGTGCCCGTACCGGTATAAGGTGCTGTACCGCCACTGGCGCTGACCGTTACCGTCGTACTGCCCCCATTCACCGTGATTCGACCGGAGCTGAGTGATACCGCAACAGCTGTCGGTTGCGTAATGGTGACACTGCTCACGGCACTTGCGCCAGCGGCATCCGTTACCGTGAAGCTATAGGTTCCCGCCGTACGGCTGAAACTTCCTGTACCCATGTAGGGCGGTGTGCCGCCGCTCGCAGAAACCGTTACCGTTGATGTGCCCCCGTTACAATTGACGGCAGTGGCAGATGATGATGAGGCAAGCAATGGGGAGGGTTGACTGATGGTAATGCTTTGTGTACCTGTACAACCCCGTGCATCTGTTACCGTGTAGGAATACGTACCTGCAGTCACCGTAAAGGTGCCCGTACCTGAATAAGGCGCGGTGCCCCCGCTGGCACTTACAGTAACCGTCGTACTGCCGCCATTTACCGTTATCGTACCTGAAGTAACCGTTACAACAAGTGGCGCAGGCTGCGTTATGGTGACCGTTGAAATAACTGAAGCCCCTGCGGCATCCGTAACCGTAAAATTATGTGTACCGGCGGATCGGGTAAAGGTTCCTGTACCGGTATAAGGCGCTGTCCCACCACTTCCAGTAACTGTTACCGTTGCGTTGCCCCCGTTACAATTGATTGCTGTAGCTGAAGTTGAAGCGCTCAATGTGGAGGCGGGCATGGAGAGGACGGAATCGCGAATCAGAATGATGGAGGTGTAGGGCTGAAGCGTCAGATTACCCTGATACCGGACCGCATCAACACCATAATAAGTTCCGTCGAGTGACAGGGTTCGGGGTGTCCGACTGTCATTATATTCAAACCGGATATTATTGACTACATTGATTGTTGATGTTTCCACTTCAAAAAACTCAACATTATCGATATAAGTAACTCCGGAAGACTGTTGCACTTCAATGATATAACTCGCAGGAACAGCGGCTGCAGGTGCGGTAATCAGAACTTCATGTTTGGCAACAGTCATTCCGAAGTAGCATTTTTGCAAGGTCATCAGATTATCGTAGGGCGCATTTGTCATGCGGATGCCGGCATTCAGCACACCGTTTACGGATGTACCCAGCGTTTGAAACCGAAGCAGATATTTTTTTGTGGTGGTAACATTTCCCACCGGAGCATACATGAGGGTGAAATCGGAAGAGGGGGCAGTCGGAGTGAGTTTCAGACAGGGCGTACCGTCGATTTTTCCGGTATTGTCTATTGCTGTGGTGTATGCATTGTTGGGCGCCCAGAAATACGTGGGCGCAAGGGTCGAAGTAAACGTACCGTTTGCAACGGCGTTGGTTGTTACGAACCTGCTTATTCTGGAGTTGATTAGTGGACCGGGCGCAGTGCGGGAAGCCGGTTCCATGGCCATATGTCCCTTCCAACCCTCCAGGTTTGCCGGAGCAGGATCGGTGTAGTTGGTATTGGGGCTGGTATGATAAAACCAGTCGAAAGGCATCGTCACATCATCGCGATAAATATTGCTGTCGAGGCTTCCGATTGCGCGCATGTCCTGCTGTATGGTCACAACGGACGGATTATTCAGATCGCCATTCCAGTACTCGATATTTTTCTGAACCGGGAAAAGGGGAAAGAAATTATTCCGGAATACTTTAGTGGTGCGCATCAGCGGACTTCCGGGATAACGCTGCAGGGAAAGTGCCACCTTGGTATCAAATACCACGTTACCCGTAACGTCAACATTTGACGTGCTATTCAGATAAATACCCCCGCCCCGGATTCGGGCAATGCTGTTACCGGTCAATTTCACATTATTGGGTGCCCCATCCAGATAAATTCCGCGAACATCATCTTCAGAAGCTTCGGGAGGGGTTCCGTAAAGCGGTCCGATGGCATTGAGAATAATGTTATTTGAAATGCTGCGGTTGGATCGAATCTGGGTACCTCCGCCCCCATAGGTATAGATACCTCCCCCGTCATTTTTAGCCATACAAAAATTGGAGACGGAATTATTTCTCACGGAAACATTATTGCCGTCAAAATCAATAGCGTTATACCCGCAACTATCCACGTAATTATATTCAACGGTCAGGTTGTTTCCGGTAACAGCGACTCCGATATATTGCGTATCGCCGCTCTCTCCCATTCCGGGAAGCAAAGCGATGCGCTTCAGCCGATTACCTGTAATCAGCGAAGGGGAAGCAAACTGATTGTACACAAGAATGCCGCAGTTCAGGCAATTGTTCACCTCATTTTTTTCGACCAGTATATTCGGCACATTGAACACGTAAATCCCTGTCCGGCCGCAGTTGGTCACCTGACAATCCACCAGGGAAATATCCCTGCCGTTTTTGGCATAGAATCCATACTGATTTGCACCTTCAACGGTAAGATTTTCAACAGTGATTCCCTGTTGATTGCCAATGGAAAAAACAGTGTCCGTCACACTCACCCGGGTGCCGACTCCGGCCGGACTTGAAGCACCATTGAACAGGGACAAGTTACCCGTAGCGGCATCAAAAAACCATTCGCCGGAGCGGTCAAGTGTTCGGATGTCATTTTGGAAAAAGTATCCGTATCCGTTGATGCCATAATACGTATTGGCCACCCCGGCAGGGTTTACGTAAGTGATTGTTCCATTGTTGTATGCGGTGACTTTACAGATATCCAGGATCCAGCTGTTTTTCCGGATCACCACATCGGCACCGGTCCAGTTTGATGTTGCGGGAGCGTTGGCATCTGTTATGGAAGGCGTTGTACTGTTGACCGACTCATAATACAGGTATCCGCCTGAAGAGTCGATGATATTGGGGTAGCGACCTTTTGCCTGCAAGGATCCGTTGAAAAAAACGGTATTCAGCGGTCTGTTGTAAGGGATATTTGTTTGCCATATCCCATTGCCGGAGTTCGTCCAAGTGGGCGGGTTGAAGAATCCTGAAATAACCGGACGTGCACCCGTACCATAGGCGGAGAACACGATACGGGAAGAAGCGGTACCCGATCGGGTTATGCTTACAGAACCCATAAAAACATCACCGCGTTTGAACAAGATGGAATCACCCGGTACGAAAAGGGCCATAGAGGCATTCAATTTGGACAGGGAGCGCCACGGCAAAGCTGAACTGGTTCCGGGATTAGAGTCTGCACCCGAACTGCTGCTGATGTAATAGTTGGTCGCAAGCAGATTCCCCGAACAGACCAGGAAAACCATAACCCCGAACGTACTTTTGATAAACTTCTGCATCAAAATAAGTTTATTCCCATAGAAGGAATTGCCGACCTTTTTTCGAACACTATTAATAGCATCTTGCTTATGCAAATGCGGTTCCCGATATAATCAGGAAAGAAGAAGTTGTACTGGGGAGGGAATAATCAATGAATACGGTTTGTGAAGTTAATGAGAATTCAACTTTCTGGTCATTTAAAAAAATATTTTCAATATTCATTAGCAAATGAAATCAAATGGCTTATAAATTATTTTTATTTTTTTATGAAAAAGATCATCACATTATGTGCAAAAGTTGAGCCAGAATTGAACTAACGCGCGGTTTTGCGATTGCATTCAAGGAAAGGATATTGACATCTTTTCCCCAAAAAAAATCCGCCCGACCAGTAAAAGGTCAGGCGGATTTGGATAGAAAAAGATTACGCGGTCGTGTTCTATTGAGCCAACACCGAACGGGTGATAGTTTGGTCGTTGGCAGTTACCCGCACAAAATAAAGCGCGTTTGAAAGTTGGGCGTTGCTGATGAACCTGTTAAAACCGGGACGGAGTTGCACCAACTGGTTCGAGAGAACAACACCGTTGGTACTCACAAGGCTATAGCTTACCCGTTGTTCGCGATCGGTTGATAACCCGATGGTCATCGTGCCATTGGATGCATTCAATGCGAGGTTTTCAATTTGTATGCTCCCCGTTACCTTTTGACCCAACAAAACGATGTTGCTGTAACGGAAACTTCCGTCACGGTCAACCATCTTCAAGCGGTAGTAGTTCGCACCGAAAAGCGGTTGAACGTCGCTAAAGCTGTACAGGTTGACTTCGGCTCCCCTGTTCGTTGAACTGACGCGGCCGATTTCAGTGAATGACCTTCCATCACTGCTCCGCTCTACGGCAAAATGACTGCTGTTTTGCTCATTGGCGGTCTTCCAGGAAACCAGATTCCGGTTGTCCCGGTCTTTACGGGCGGTAAACTCGACCAAAGTAACCGGAAGCACGATCGGTGCAAGTCCGTTATCGAAAAATATGTTTGCATAGAATGCGGGAATCGTCGCCTGGTTATTGTACACTACCCCCTTGTAATCTTTCTTGCTGAACCCGAGGAAAAAGATTGTTGTGTCCTTATTTGTAGGGTTATATACAAAAGAAGGTGTTGCAGAAGGGAAGGTCACATCATTAGCCGACTTGCCGGAATAGCCTTGCCATTGCGACAACTTCACGGAAGTACCCGGATTGACGGCATCCCCCTTATACATGTATGGCGATGGAGCGAAATTGGAGACATAGTTGCTGTCCATTTGTGTCAACGTTTGGACCTGAGCCTGTATCTGCGCAAGCGACGATGCATCGTAGGTATGATACTTGAAGGAATTGTTCCAGCTGCATATGTTGGATCCTCCGTTGTTCACATATAAGGCATTCCCTACAATCCGCGTTCCGGTAATATCGCCGCCAAATACATTGGGATATCTCCACATCAGAATGCCGTTGGGCCAGCCAAAGGCGATATTTCCGCGAAGTGTGAGATTCTTGACACCATTGAGGTAATAGGCTCCGTCATCCGTTGTGTTCGTTACAGCACCCGGAGAACAGCCCTGATAACTTGCATTCTGATTATAAAGAGACGGGCCAACAACGTTGCTGTCAATCAACACATTGGACGTGCCGTTGTCACAATAGATACCGTATCCCTGTGTATTCAGGCCTGGCGTAGAAGCCCCGAAAAGGAATTTGCCGGAATTTAGGATCACATTGTTCTTCAGCCTTCTGTTGATAAAGGTCTTTTGTCCATCATTATCCCAGGAATAAATTCCGCCTCCATCGGACTTTGCAATGCAGGGGTAGTCGATCACATTTTTCTCAATCAGGATATTGCTACCATAAAAACGGATGCCTGCATAGCCTATCGAATCCAATTTGTTCATGCTACACACCACCGGATTTCCATTGGTAATGTCATTCGTTTCCAATTCGATACCGGTATGCTGGTTATCCTGATTACCCTGGGTTCCTGCTCCGGTGTTGGTCAATCCGGCAAGACCCTCTACATTACCGCAGGTTTCAACCGTATTACCGGTAATGACAGCACTTCTTGAAATCCAGATACCGTTGGATCCAATATCACGAATCAGATTGTTCTGAATGACAACATTGGAACCTCTCAAATCGATACCCCAACCCTGGGCAAACCGGACTGCGCAGTTTTTTATCGTCTGGTTGGATCCGCCTGTTGATATAATGGCTTTTTCGGAGCAACCCTGAATATCAAGATTTTCCAGGGTGACATTGCTCGAAGCCCCGATAAGGACAAGATTGGTCAATCTGGGAATTTTTATTGTTCCGATGGTGGCCGGATTTGATGTTGAATACAGGGTTACGACTTTGGTGGCATTGTTATAGTGCCATTCGTTCTGAAGATTCAGCGCATTGATACTGTTTTGGACAAAAAATCCCCAGTTCCCGCCTGAAAAGGCGTTTGCGGTGATTCCATACATTCCGGCAGGATTCGTACAGGTGATATTATTTCCGGAAATTCCCGTTATGGGCATAACGTCAAGGTTCCAGTTGTTTTTATATAAGACAAGTTCCCCGTCACTGAGATTGGCATTAACGGCAGATCCTGCGGTCACGGTGACCGGTGATACTGCACCCAGATAATTGCTGTAACGGATCCATGCGGAAGGCCCATCCGTATAGTCAGGGAAACGCCCGACGCGCGTCACCCGGTCATTGATGGTCAGGAGCCGAACATTATTAAGCCCTCCGGGTACGATGGCAGACCATAAATTCGTACCGGCAGCAGTCCAGGAGGGAATCGTGTAAAAACCGGTAAGGATGGGGCGATTCCCGGAGCCGTAGGCGCCAAAAACAATTCCACTCTTCGTAATACTCAAGGTTCCGAAAAATGTGCCGCCCCGCTGAAAAAGAATGGAATCGCCGGCCAAAAAACTGCCCATACTGCTATTGACCTTTGTCATGGATGACCAAGGGTCGGCAAGCGTTCCGGCACCGGCATCATTTCCGGCATTGCTGATGTAATAATTCCTGGCGTTAACCAGCATTGCCGCAAGGAGCAGCGGCAATAAAAGGAGCTTTTTCATAGAATGTTTGTTTTAGGGATTTGTAATGAATCTTTCATGATATGGATATTGACTAAACACAGTTTCAATACGTCTAAAGGAAAAACAGCAAGCAGGTCAGCAGTGAGCACCCGGTTAATTCGAATCAGGAACCCCATGGAAATAAGGTACCCTTCAAACTGGTTCAACTGCTGTGCGGAATCAGGAAGGATGATTTCAAATCACCGCTCCGCGATGCACTGTTTTCTTTGGACTTTTATAAAAAACCAAAACCGTACCATATTTTTTTTGATGATACCCATTTTGGTAACATATGTGGACAACCCGCTTACTGAGGGAGACTGAATACAGGATACGTATTCATGCATACCAGTGGAAGACAAGGTTTTCATAGTAGGACTTTTGATTGTCGGAACATACGCAATAAGTGGCACGTACGAAAAGGCAAGGAATATTCTATTCCACCTTTAAAAACTCCAAAAAGGAAAAATTATTTCGTGAGTGTGCTATTTTTTGTAGTGAACCGAAAGACCTGTTTCTCTATAAAAAATTGCGACCCGCTCAAAATCAACGAATTACGAAAATGTGGAAAGAAAGTAAATTCACCTGTAAAAAAGCCAGACCTTATTTTTGCAACGCCATAAATCGTTAAAAATCATCATGAACTTATGAAAGCCGCCGGCAAAACATACATAGCAGGGCACAGGGGTATGGTAGGCAGCGCCATCCTGAGAAACCTTAAGGCAAAGGGATTTGAACAAATCATTACCCGGAACTCCGGTGAACTTGACCTTAGGAACCAGCAACAGGTGAATGATTTCTTTGAACAGGAAAAGCCTGAATATGTATTTCTTGCGGCAGCAAAAGTGGGCGGCATACATGCGAACAATACCTTCCGGGCCGATTTCATCTACGACAACCTGATGATTGAAGCCAATATCATCCACGCGGCCTTCAAGAATAACGTCAAGAAACTGCTCTTCCTCGGAAGTTCATGCATCTACCCCAAACTGGCCCCGCAACCCCTGAAAGAAGAATACCTGCTCAGTGGGAAACTTGAATCCACCAACGAGCCCTACGCCATCGCTAAAATCGCCGGCATCAAACTCTGCGAAGCCTACCGCAGCCAATACGGATGCAATTTCATCAGCGTAATGCCCACCAACCTGTATGGTATCGGCGACAATTATGACCTGAACAACTCCCATGTGCTACCGGCTCTCATCCGCAAAATGCATGAAGCCAAAACAAGCAATGCCAAAGAAGTTGTCATCTGGGGTACCGGAACACCCAGGCGCGAATTCCTTTACGCAGATGACCTCGCAGATGCCTGCATGCACCTTATGAACACCTACGATGAACCGGAACTTGTGAACATCGGCACCGGCGAAGACCTAAGCATCGCCGAACTGGCCGAAACCATCAAAAACATCGTTGGATTCAACGGCACCCTAGTTTATGACAGTTCCAAACCGGATGGTACTCCCCGAAAACTGATGGATGTATCCAAACTGCACCATCTGGGATGGAAGCATAAGACAAGCCTGGAAGCCGGCATCTCCCTGGCTTATGAGGACTTCCTGAAAAACAAGAAGTCGTAACATGATCTCAGTAAATTCATAACCCGAATAACATGTCACATCAAAAAACCGCATTGATCACCGGTATTACCGGACAGGACGGAGCCTATCTGGCGGAACTGCTGCTTGAAAAAGGCTATATGGTCCACGGCATCAAAAGAAGATCCTCTCTGATCAACACCCAGCGCATCGACCATATCTACCAGGACCCGCACGAGAAAAAACTTCGGTTCAAACTACACTACGGTGATATGACCGACAGCACCAACCTCATCCGTATCATCCAGGAAACCCAACCCGACGAAATCTACAACCTGGCCGCCATGAGCCATGTGAAAGTGAGTTTCGACGAACCGGAATACACCGCCAATGCCGATGGCATCGGCACCCTGCGCTTGCTGGAAGCCATCCGCATTCTGGGCATGGAAAAGAAAACAAGAATCTACCAGGCCAGCACCTCGGAACTCTATGGTCTGGTGCAGGCCGTACCGCAAAGTGAAACCACGCCTTTCTATCCCAGAAGCCCTTATGCCGTTGCCAAACTTTATGCCTACTGGATTACAGTGAACTATCGTGAAGCTTACGGCATTTATGCCTGCAACGGCATCCTCTTCAACCATGAAAGTCCGCTCCGGGGCGAAACCTTCGTAACACGGAAAATCACCCGGGCCGTTTCCGCCATCGTCAAAGGGAAACAGGAACAGCTATTTCTTGGAAATCTTGATGCCAGGCGCGACTGGGGTCATGCCAAAGATTATGTGGAAGCCATGTGGCGCATCCTGCAACAGGAGCAGCCCGAAGATTTTGTCATCGCAACCGGCGTAACCACCACCGTGCGCGATTTCATCCAAATGGCCTTCGCCGAAGTCGGAATCACCCTCTCCTTCACCGGAGAAGGGGTACACGAAAAAGGTATTGTCGATTCCTGCGACAACCCCTCCTACCAATTACCCAAAGGGAAAACCGTGGTTGCCGTCGATCCCGAATACTTCCGTCCTACCGAAGTAGACCTGTTGATTGGCGATGCCACCAAAGCCCGCACCAAACTGGGCTGGGAGCCGCGCTACAACCTTGCAGACCTTGTGAAGGAAATGATGCAGAAAGATCTGGAGGCAATCAAAAAATAAGAGTAAATCCCTTGCTCAATTACCGTTGAGCCGATGCCCGCGAAAGCCTGTCGTTGATGGCTGCCCCCAACCCTTCAACCGGAAAAACCTCAGCAAGAATCAGCTCCGGGTTAAGCCGGTCGAGTTGCCGCATGGCATCAAAAAGACGCGATGCCGCCTCATTGATATTCCCCTGCTCCGATAAAATTTGTTGATATTCTTCCCTAACACCGGGGAACCGCCTGAAAAAGCTGATAATGCCTACACGCTTCCCTTTATGCTTCAGCAACAACAAAGCAATATCGCCTACCTCCAGCGGTACCGATGGAGCATAATGTGATTTCAACTGTCCCGGCGTATCAGGCTTATCAGGGCTGTCGGGTTTTGAGGCAGGATAGGTTTTGACACCGGTAACCCGTTCAATCTCCTCACGGCTTACTCCACCCTCGCGGTAAATCAGCACATTGCCCGATTCATCAAATCCTACAATCGTAGATTCAATGCCTACAGTACAGGCGCCTCCGTCCAGTATGTACGGAATTTTTCCGGCAAGATGCTCAAACACATGGGCCGCTGTGGTAGGACTGATATACCCGAAGGGATTGGCGCTTGGGGCCGCGAGTGGAAATTCGAGCTCCTCCAAAACCCGAAGTGCAAGCGGATGATCGGGAATCCGTACAGCCACGAAGTCGCTGCCGGAAGTCAGCAGGTCGGGTACGATTCCTTTCTTCGGCAGCAGAAATGTAAGAGGCCCGGGAACAAATTGCCTTGCAAGCCTTTCCGCAGCCGGAGGAATTTCCCGAACATAATCCTTAACTCTGCTCCAGGAAGGCAGATGCAAGATCAGCGGATTGAAACGGGGGCGATTTTTTGCGTTAAAAATCTTTATCAGAGCATCCGGACTGAGCGCATTTCCGGCAAGGCCGTACACCGTTTCCGTAGGAATAGCTACAAGTTCACCGGCACGCAGCAAACGGCAGGCAAGTTGAATATCAGCACCGATCCGTGTTTCCATCAGGGCAAAGATAATTGCAAGCAGCATCGGGACTTACCGGCAATATGCCCCGACTTATCGGGTTTTATGTATTTTCACAAAAAATACCCATGAGATATTTTAAAAATATCATCACGCCCATCCTGGCCTGCTGCCTGCTTAGTGTAGATGCCCAGGATATCGCGGGTTACCGGTTCAGCGATTATCCGGCTACGTTACAAAACAATTCGAAAGGCAAAAGTCCCGACTATGCCGGTAATCCTGCCATGAAAAAAAACCAGGCCAATATCCGGAAGCGATACACGGGTGCTCCAAATTTTGCCGGCACCTATCAGGTACTTACCTGGGGTTGCGGAACAGGTTGCCTTACCGGAGTGCTTGTCGATACCCGGAACGGCAAAATCTATGAACTGCCCGAACTTGCTGCCAACAATTGCGGCCGCGCTTCCGAACATGCCAAAGACGACCGGTTAATTATCCGGAAAACAAGCAGGCTGCTGCTTTCGGCAGGTTGCGCGATGCGCGAAGGAGATCAACCGGCAGCAGAGATCTATAAAGCCTATGCCTGGGACGAAAAAAGCAAAACCTTCATTACAAAGCAGGCCGGAGAAAAATAGGATTCAAGAATTCAACCCGAAAAATCATACCATCACCCCGCACATGAAACCATCCTGAACATAAGCAGGTATTTATCACCATGGTTATCGGATTCTTCATGTCTGCATCAAAAACAACACTCATGAAAATTTATGCTGTACTCGGACTGACCCTGCTCTTAGCTGCCTGTGGCAACAGGAAAGATGTTGAAACACCTGCTCCGCAAACTGTGCAAAAAACAGACAACAACGTCAATACCAATAACCCGCCTGCCGTGAGTGAAGATTCGGTCCTGATTGCAGAGTCGGCCACCGTACTCGGCGCGCTCTGCAACAAGGATACGGCTGCGCTCGCCAAAGCTATCGCTCCCGATGGAAAACTACTCTTTTCCCCCTACGGGTATATCGACACGTTAAGCGCACTGAGATTTACCGGAGCCTCCCTTTCAAAAGCCTTTCAGGAAAAAAAGAAAATCAACTGGGGCAAATACGACGGCTCTGGGAAACCGATCCTGCTTTCGCCCGAAGAATATTTCGGAAAATTCGTTTGCAATACCGACTTCAGCAAGGCCGATACCATCCGGGCCAATGTACCGGTGGCAAGAGGCAACTCGCTGAACAACCTGAGTACGGTTTTCCCGGGCTGCTCATTCGTGGAATACTATCATAAAGGCACTACTGAAATGTCGGGACTAGACTGGTCGACACTAAGACTGGTGTACAGGACGATTGACGGGAAGCGCTATCTCGTGGCTGTCATCCACGATCAGTGGACCTCCTGATCTTCAACTGATTTTTCGGGAAAGTATACGTTACTCAGGCGGTCTCCCGACCGTGACAGGCTTTGTATTTCTTACCGCTTCCGCATGGGCAAGGGTCGTTACGCCCCACTTTGGGATCTACGCGGATCGGTTCCTGCTTCACGGGAGGCGAAGGATCATGATAGTCATTCTCCTGGCTGATATAATCGGGGCCGCCACTACTACTCGAGGTATATTGCTCCTTGCGTTGGCTCATCCGGCTCATATCGGTTTTTTGCTCCCGACCCTCTCGGATCCGTCCGGCATTTGTTTGCTCCATGGGTATGGAACAATGGCAGAGAAAACTTACGATTTCCTTATTCACATGGTCATCCATCTGCTTGAAGGCCGCGAAAGCTTCAATCTTATAGACCACAAGCGGATCTTTCTGCTCATAGCCAGCAGTCTGAACGCTGTGCCGCAGATCATCCATCGCGCGCAAGTGCTCCTTCCAGGCTTCGTCGATAATGCCGAGTGTAATGCTCCGTTCCAGTGCGTTCATCAGTTCGGAGCCGTTGGTACCGATGACTTTATCGATAGGCGCCACAACCTGCATGGCTTTCTTGCCGTCGGTAAAGGGAACGGCAACATTCTCAATCTGGCTGTTCTGCATCCGCATGTTACGGATCACAGGCAAGGTGGAGGTTGAAATTTCCGCCACACGGTGTGTATAGTGCTCGCGGGCTTCCCGATACAGCTGCTCAGACAACTGATGAACCGGAGCCTTGGCCAAATCCTGTTCGGTAATCGCTGTTTCGATGCCGAAATGCACGATGGCCGAAAGCCGGAAGCCTTCGATGTCGTTCGCTTCGCGGAAAGAGTTAACCACCCCGTCGGCAACAGCAAAAAAGGCATTGTCGAGATCGAGGGCCAAACGCTCACCGAACAAAGCATGGCTGCGTTTGCCATATACCACGTTCCGCTGCTTATTCATCACATCATCATACTCCAGCAGCCGCTTCCGGATACCGAAATTGTTTTCTTCCACTTTTTTCTGTGCCCGCTCGATGGACTTGGAAATCATACTGTGCTGGATCACCTCCCCCTCCTTATAGCCCATGCGATCCATTAGTGAAGCAATCCGGTCGCTGCCGAACATACGCATCAGATCATCTTCCAGGCTGACAAAAAACTGTGTACTTCCAGGATCACCCTGACGGCCGGCGCGTCCCCGCAACTGCCGGTCGACCCGGCGGCTCTCATGACGTTCGGTGCCCACAATCGCCAGACCGCCCGCTTCTTTCACACCGGGACCGAGCTTGATATCGGTACCACGCCCCGCCATGTTTGTGGCGATGGTAACCGCGCCGGCAAGTCCGGCTTCCGCTACCACCTGCGCTTCACGGGCATGCTGCTTGGCATTGAGTACATTATGGGGAATGTTTTTCTGCTTAAGCATGCGGCTGAGCAGTTCGCTGATTTCCACCGAAGTGGTACCCACCAGAACCGGCCTGCCCTGATTACGCATCTTCTCTATCTCGTCGATGATGGCCTTGTATTTTTCGCGCTTGGTCTTGTACACCAGATCCTGCTCGTCTTTTCGGATGGCCTTGAGGTTGGTGGGTATGGTGACGACATCCAGCTTGTAGATATCCCATAATTCAGCTGCCTCCGTTTCGGCGGTACCGGTCATGCCACAAAGCTTGTGATACATCCGGAAATAATTCTGCAGCGTAACGGTGGCATAGGTCTGGGTACTGGCTTCGATCTTGACATTCTCTTTGGCTTCGATAGCCTGATGCAGGCCATCGCTATACCGCCGACCGTCGAGGATACGGCCGGTTTGCTCATCCACGATTTTCACGCTGCCGTCGAGTACCACATATTCCACATCCTTATCAAAAAGCGTGTAGGCTTTGAGCAGCTGTTGAACCGTATGGATCCGGTCGGCCTTGAGGGAATACTCATTGAGCAACTGCTCCTTGGCATGTAGTTTTTCGGTAGTATCCGATTCGGATCTTTCGATTTCAGCAAGTTTGACGGCTATATCGGGAAGTACAAAAAATTCGGGATCTTCACCTGATCCGGTAATGAGATTGATGCCCTTATCGGTCAGATCCACCTGATTGTTCTTCTCATCGATATGGAAGTAGAGCGCCTCATCAACTTTGGGCATTTCCTTCTGCTGATCGGCCAGATAATAGTTCTCGGTTTTTTGCAGCTTCACCTTGATGCCCGGCTCGCTCAGGAACTTGATAAGGGCGCTGTTTTTGGGCAGGCCGCGGAATGCCCGCATCAGGGCCAGGCCACCGTCTTTGGGATCATCGTTGCCTTCCCCGATTTTTTTACGGGCCTCGACAAGAAACTGGTTTACCGCCTTGCGCTGGGCCTCCACGAGCCGTTCGATACGCGGCTTAAGATCGAAAAATTGTTTGGTATTGTCGGAATGTCCTACCGGCCCGCTGATGATAAGCGGCGTGCGGGCATCATCGATGAGCACACTATCCACCTCATCAACCATGGCAAAATGATGCCTGCGCTGCACCATCTCCTCGGGGCTGTGCACCATATTGTCGCGCAGGTAATCAAAGCCGAATTCGTTATTGGTACCGTAGGTGATATCGGCCAGGTAGGCATTCCTGCGGGCATCGCTGTTGGGTGCATGCTTGTCGATGCAATCAACGGTGACGCCAAGCCATTCAAAGAGTGGACCATTCCATTCACTGTCACGACGGGCCAGATAATCGTTGACCGTAACAATATGTACTCCTTCTCCAGCCAGGGCATTGAGGTAGGCGGGCAGTGTACTCACCAGCGTCTTTCCTTCGCCCGTGGCCATTTCGGCAATCTTGCCGCTGTGCAGTACCGATCCACCAATCAGCTGCACATCATAATGCACCATGTTCCAGACCACGGCGCCACCGGCCGCTTTCCAGGCATTGCTGTAGAGCGAATGTTCTCCCTGTATGATGATGTGTTCCTTGGTCAGTGCAAGTTTCCGGTCGAGGTCAGTGGCTGTGCTTTCCAGCGTTTCATTCTCGGTAAACCGGCGGGCGGCCTCCTTAACCACGGCAAAAGCCTCGGGCAATAGCTGGTCGAGGATTTCTTCGATTTTGCGGTTCCGCTCCTTGCGCAGTTCATCGATTTGCTGGTAAATGTTATCTTTTTCTGCGATTGCGTGGGAAGGCAGGGCTTCAGCTTCCGCTTTGCGTTCTGTGATGTTCTGATCGGAAGCTGCCAGGTGCTCACGGATACGACGACGGAAATCCTCGGTTTTTGCCCTGAGTTCGTCGTTGGTTAACGTGCGGTATTTAGCGCAGAAATCATTGATCTGCTGAACCCTCGGGCTGATTTTTTTGATATCTTTTTCACTCTTGCTGCCACCGAACAATCTGGATAAGAAACCCGCCATATGAATTGAAGTTGAAATAAATGGAACGTCCATCTATGGTTGTAGGAACCCATTTTTTGGACGGAGGGCAAAGATAGTTGATTGGGCGTTCATTTGCCCGCGGCAGGAGGGCCGATCAGGTCCCATAGATTGCCGTACAGATCGGCAAAAACCAACACCTGCCCGTAAGCTTCGCTGGAAGGACCCCTAACGATTGTTATATTTTCAGCTCGAAGACGGGCATAGTCCCGCTCAAAATCATCCGTATGCAGGAAAAGAAAAACCCGCCCGCCGGTCTGGTTGCCGATGCGGGAAACCTGCTGCTCACCCACGGCACGGGCAAGCAATAAAGAACATGTTGAACTACCCGGAGGCGCTACCCGTACCCATCGTTTTTCAGGGCTTAGGGGAGTATCTTCCAACAGGGTAAACTTCAATTTCCGGACATAGAAATCAATAGCCTCATCGTAATTGGCTACCAGCAAGGCGATTTCTCCGATTCGTTGTTGCATATTCGGAACAGAGGTATTGTCCGCCACTACCGGATAGTTATTGAGGGAGTTGCGTGCGCGGCGTAATGATATCCTGTTTTTTCTGGAACAGGTTGGTAGGCGGTTTGATATAAAAAGTAGCCAGTATGCTGATTACATTGGCGATAAGCCCCATGATGATGGCTTTACGGTATGTGGTGGGTACATAGAACCGCAGGAAAAGGATTTCGGCAACAATCATCGGGATTTGCACCAGCGGATTAAGCAGACGGGCTTTGTCGTACCAGTCGGTATTCAGGATGATGATGTTCACAATCGGCCAGGTAAGGATATTCATGAGGAAGGCTGCCATATAGGCTTTCTTCCTTTTGCGCCTGCGGAAAAAATACCCGATCAGGAGGATTTCGATGAGTAAAATCAATATGAAATTGAAGGCTAATTCCATAGGCTGCCAAATCGTAAACCGCGAAAATACGATTTGACGAACTGAAATAGAGAAATCTAATTTTTAAACAGCCAAATAACCCCCAAAAAACTCCCTGGAGGTAATGACAACCCCATCCAAAAAAAAATTATTCATTCAAACCGGATTCAGAAGAACGAACATACCATTCATAAAAATCGGAACAACCTAAACGAGCGCCCGTCAAATATTCAATATCTTTGCCCGCCATGCGTATTCCAACATGCGGTTTCGCAATTTTACTGATTGCCCTTATAACGATTCCTGTAAAAGGATTCAACCAGATTTCCGGAAGCCTGTTGGATTCCGCCACCGGAAAACCACTTGACAAATTCGTGGTTACCCTGGTCATCCGAAGCAGTCCACCCGATACCAGTTATCATTTCACCGATGAAAAGGGCCTGTTCAACATCAACCCCGTTCCCTCCGCTCCTTTTTCGCTGCTCTTCAACCAGATGGGCTACCGACCCGTTGCCCGGTTTTTCCCCAACACCAACAAGGAAAAGAAAATAGAAACCGGCAGGCTGATCCTGGCCCCGGCGCCCAAAATGCTGGAGGAGGTATTCGTGCAGGCCCCGGCCATTGTCATCAAGGAAGACACCATCGAATACCGGGCCGATGCGTTCAAGGTGAAAGAGAACGCCATGACCGAGGACCTGCTCAAAAAACTTCCGGGCATACAGGTCGACAAGGATGGCAATGTGACCGCCCAGGGAAAAACCGTTACAAGAGTGAAAGTCAACGGCAAAGACTTTTTCGGCGGCGATGTGAAAACCGCGACGCGGGAACTCCCGGCCAACATCATCGACAAGGTGCAGGTGGTGGACGATTACGGCGACCAGGCCACCGTTTCGGGTATCCGCGACGGTGATCCGGAGAAAATCATCAACCTGCAGATCCGTAAAGACAAGAATAAAGGGGTATTCGGCAGGGCCACTGCCGGAATCGGTACGGAAGACCGGTATCAGGCAAGCGTCAATGCCAATTATTTCAACAACAACCAGCAGATTTCGCTGTTCGGCAACAGCAACAACGTCAGCCAGTCGCTCTTCAACTTCGGAGGCGGAGGCGGCAACAGCATGCCGGGCATGAGCAATATGATGCGCAACGGGCAACGGATGATGAACGATATGGGCAGCGGCGCCAACAGCATGATGAGTGCGGTACGGAACGGTGACCAGAATTTCCTGGGTACGGGCTCATCAAACAACGGCATCAGCACCACAAATTCCATCGGCACCAATTACCGCGACCAGTGGGGTAAAAAAATCACCGTCTACGGCAGTTATTCCTACAGCAACCGCAATACCGATGTGCTGCAAACCACGGCCACACAAAACTTTTTTGAAACCGGAAGCTTCGTCAACAACCAGCAATCAACGAACAACACGGTGGGAAACAACCACCGTTTCTTCTTCAACATGGAATACCAGATCGATTCCTTCAATTACCTTAAAATAAGCCCTTCCCTCTCCTATGCCGGCAGCCGATCGGAAAATGCCACTGCGTTCACATACTTCCAGACCAACAATACCAAAACCAGCGAAGGCCAAAACGATATCAATACCGATAGCCGTACACCCAATTACTCCGCCACCATCCTTTACAACCACCGGTTCCGCAAGAAGGGAAGGAATTTTTCGACCAACCTGACCCTGGGCAGCACACAAAGCAACAGCGACCAGCTTACTTTCAATAGTACTACCAACTTCATCACCAACCCGCCCATAGCCTTCAACCTCTATCAGTCCATCAATCAACTGAACCCCAGCCGCAATTACGGTATCCGGCTCACGTATTCGGAACCGCTGGGCAAAATCCGCAACCTCGACATCGCCGTTTCGCATAACCTCAATTTCACCCGCAACAACAGGGAAACCTTCAACAATGATCCCTTGCTTCCCTCTCCTGTGCTGCTTCCCGGGCTGAGCAACGACTTTGAAAACTTTTTCTTCAACAACCGCGCGGGCATTTCCATCCGCACCACGCAAAAGAAATACAATTACTCCCTGGGCCTGAGTGTGCAACCCGTCACACTGAAAGGCAGATCGATCACCAACGACAGTGCTTTCGCCACCATCAACCGGCTCACCGTTTTCCCAATAGCCCGGTTCGCCTATAATTTTTCCAAAACCAAAACCTTTACCGCCAATTATTCGGGCAATGCCACCCAACCTACATATACCCAATTGCAGAATGTCACCGACCTCAGCAATCCCCAGGCCGTTACCCGGGGCAATCCCAACCTGCAACCTGCCATTAACCATAATCTGAACATCACGTACAACAATTTCAATTTTTCCAGCGGAAGGGTCATTTTTACCAGCCTTACCGCATCGGCCATCCGCAACCAGATCGTGAACAATGTGATCGCCCTGGGCAATGCCGGAGCCCAACTGAGCATTCCCGAAAATGTGAACGGCTACTACAACCTCAACGGATTCTACCTGTTCTCCAAACCCTACAAGAACAGAAAATATGTGCTCACGCTGAACGGCGCACTCAACTTCAACCATAACATCAATCTGGTTGACAGCACCCGCAACATCGGGCAGAACTGGATTGGCAGCCAGGGCTTCACCTTCGAATTCAATTACAAGACCTGGCTCGAGTTCGGCGCGGGAGCCACCTACAGTTTCAACGATGTGCGTTACAAACAGGCCGACAACACCAAATTCTCGCCGCTTCAGAATACCAACAGCAGCGCGCTGACCCTGACCAGCAGCATCGATATCGACCTGAAAGAAAAATGGATTTTCAAATACAATTTCGACTATACGATCAACTACGGACTCAATGCCGCTGTCAGCCGGAATCTTGCCATCCTCAACGCTTCGGTGGAACGGCAGTTGTTCAAAAAGAAGAACGGCATCCTCAAACTGGCCGCCTTCGACCTGCTGAACCAGAACACCAACATCAACCGGACGGTTTCGGCCAATGCCATCATCGATACCCGCACCAACCGGCTGGCCCGTTATTTCCTGCTGAGTTTCACCTACAGGCTGCAGAAATTCAAGGGGCAACGACCCCAGAATCCCGGCTTCCGGGGAATGATGCCCGGCGAAAACAAGAACGCCGAAATCAAAGTGTTCTAAGCCCGGTTTATCGCCTGCCCTTCCCGGCTCCGGCCCCCGGGGTACCTGTGTCATTACCATTTTTACCCTACCTTTGCCCACCTAAAAATTAGCGCCACCCAATTCCCTAATTCACCATGTCAGGAGCCCTTAAGGAAGTCAGAAACCGGATCAAAAGTGTTCAAAGCACGCAGCAAATCACCAAGGCCATGAAAATGGTCAGTGCCGCAAAACTGAGAAGGGCCCAGGATGCCGTTACCCAGATGCGCCCCTATGCGCAGAAGTTGCAGAATATGCTGGGCAACATCGTGGGCAGCGGCGACAATGATGTTCCCGTAGCCCTGGCAACCGAGCGGCCTGTAAACAGTGTGATGATCATACTTGTAACAAGCGATCGCGGCCTCTGCGGCGGTTACAACAGCGGGCTCATCAAACTGGCCCGTCAGATCATCCGCGAAAAATATGCCGTACAACAGGCCCAAGGACAGGTGCAGGTGCTGGCTATCGGAAAAAAAGGCTATGAACATTTTCTGAAGTCGGGCATCAAAACCGAAGACCGTTTCTGGCAACTATTCAATGGCCTGTCCTTCGAAAAAGTTCAGGCAGCGGCCACGCACGCCATAAATGCATTCATCAACAAGGAGGTGGATGCCGTTGAACTGGTTTACAGCGAATTCAAGAATGCCGCAACCCAGCGCTTCGTCCATGAGCGTTTCCTTCCCGTGGAAAAAATCACCCCGAAAGAAGGCGCCCGGAAATCGGATTTCATTTTTGAACCCGGCAGGGAGCAACTTATCAACGAGCTGATGCCGAAAATCCTCAATACCCAGTTGTTCAAGGCTGTGCTCGACGGCAATGCCAGCGAACATGGTGCCCGGATGACCGCGATGGATAAAGCCAGCGACAATGCCAACGAATTGCTGAAGACACTCAAAATCAGTTATAACAGAGCACGCCAGGCGGCCATCACGACTGAGCTCACCGAAATTGTTAGTGGGGCAGCTGCACTCAACGGTTAATTTGACTCAAACAACATAAACCTCAACGGGTTTTACCGACTATGGAAGTATCGCAGATCATACCGCATATCGAGGCCCTGATATTCGCCAGCGACCGCCCGTTGACCGATGCGGATCTGCTTGAACTGCTGAACAATGCCCTGGGTTTTATCGACGACCGCGCCATTCCCGAACAGATCGAAGCTGCCATAAAAGGCATACAGGAGAAATATGATTCCGGCTTCTATGCTTTTGAACTGAAACAGATCGGCGGAGGCTGGCAGTTCCTTACCAAAAAAGAATATCACAAGACGGTTGCCCAGCTCAACGGCGATAAGTTCCTGAAACGGCTATCCGTGGCTGCGCTGGAAACTTTGGCCATCATCGCCTACAAGCAGCCCATCACCAAAAGTGAAATAGAAACCCTGCGCGGAGTCAACTGCGATTACGCGGTACAGAAACTGCTTGAGAAAGACCTGATCATCATTTCCGGGCGGAACGAAGATGCTGTAGGCAAGCCCCTGATTTACGAAACCTCCAAATCGTTCATGGATTATTTCGGACTGAACTCCGCTGCCGATCTGCCCAAAATCAGTGAAATCGTTTCGGAAGGATTGGTAGCCGCCACTCCGGTAAACAGCACCAACGATACACAGGAACCGGAAACTGAATCAATAGAAATCGAATCAACGGAAATCGAATCAACAGAAGCCGGGAATATAGCACCGGCCCAACCCGAAGGCAACTGATTTACCGATCAGCCCTGACACGGCATCATCTCCCGTTTCCAACTTCATTTGAATACATTTGCAAATGGCTAATTCCCTATCCGACGGGCAGTTGCTGCTTATTGCCACAGAATACGGCACCCCGGTATATGTTTACGACACCGCTGTCATCGAAGAACAGTACCGGCGTCTTTGCGCGGCATTCAACACCACGAACGCCCGTTTTTTCTATGCCGCCAAAGCCTTGTCGAATATCCACATCCTCCGGTTCATGCGCGAAATCGGCACTTCGCTTGATTGTGTAAGCATAAACGAGGTCAATCTGGGATTGATGGCCGGTTTCCCTGCGAATCATATTTTATTTACACCGAACGGGGTTGACTTTGCGGAGATTCTTGAGGCAAAGGAGTTGGGGGTGCATATCAATATCGACAACATATCGATCCTCGAGCAGTTCGGCAACCGCTTCGGCGGCAGCTATCCCGTATGCATCCGGCTCAACCCACATATCATGGCGGGTGGCAACTACAAGATTTCCACGGGGCATATCGACAGCAAGTTCGGCATCTCAATCCACCAGCTTCGCCATATCGATCGGATTGTTAAAAGCACCGGACTGCAGGTCACCGGAATACACATGCATACCGGAAGCGAGATCAGGGACAACCGTGTGTTTCTTGAAGGGCTGGATGTGATGCTGCATGCCGCTGAACAGTTTCCGGAACTGAAATTTGTGGACCTGGGCAGCGGCTTCAAAGTGCCTTACCAACAGGGTGATTCCGCCACCGATATCGAAGACCTGGGCAGGCAGGTCGGCGCGGTATTCGCAGAATTAGCACGCAAGACGGGCAAGCAGCTTGAAGTCTGGTTCGAACCGGGCAAATACCTGGTGAGCGCCTGCGGGTATTTCATTGTGAAAACCAATGTGGTCAAGCAAACACCTTCGGCCGTATTCGCAGGTGTGAACAGCGGATTCAACCACCTGATCAGGCCCATGATGTACGATGCCTACCACCATATCCGGAACATCAGCAATCCCGAAGGCCCCGAACGCATCTACAATGTGGTAGGAAATATCTGCGAGACGGACACATTTGCCTGGGACCGCAAACTCAATGAGGTTCGCGAAGGCGATTATCTGGTGTTTCACAATGCCGGCGCATACGGATTCGAAATGAGCAGCCAGTTCAACGCCCGCCTACGTCCTGCCGAAGTCATGGTAAAAAACGGAAAAACGATCCTGATCAGAAAACGGGAAACTTTTGACGACCTGCTACGGAATCAGATTACAGATTCACCGGATTAGACGGCAGGGCCTGACTTCAGCTTACATGTTATCGAGATACTGCTGTAGTTCAGCATCGGTTTTGAACAGGACATCGCGTACTTTGCTGCCCAGATTCGGACCTACGACGCCCGCGGATTCCAGCTGATCCATCAGCCTTCCCGCCCGGTTATACCCCAGTTTCATCCGGCGCTGCAACAGGGAAGTGCTGCCGCTTTGGGCCGAAACAATCAGTCGTGCCGCATCTTCAAAGAGAGGATCCTTGTCGTTGATATCGAACTCACCTTTCTCCATCTCCTTTTCATCCACATATTCGGGCAGCATGAAGGCCTGGGTATATCCGCGCTGGCTGCCGATGAATTCATTGACCTTGTCCACTTCAGGAGTATCCACAAAAGCGCATTGAAGCCTTACCAGTTCGCCGTTGTAACTGATGAGCATATCGCCCTTACCGATCAGCTGTTCGGCGCCGCCCACATCCAGGATGGTTCGGCTATCGATCTTGCTGCTCACCTTGAAGGCGATACGGGCCGGGAAATTGGCCTTGATGGTTCCTGTGATAATATTCACGCTTGGGCGCTGGGTAGCGATGATCAGATGCACACCCACCGCCCTGGCAAGCTGCGCCAGCCGTGCGATGGGCATTTCCACCTCCTTGCCGGCCGTCATGATGAGGTCGGCAAATTCATCAACCACCAGCACGATGAAAGGAAGGAACTGATGCCCTTTTTCGGGATTGAGTTTACGCGCCGCGAACTTCTCATTGTACTCACGGATATTGCGGCAGCCTGCTTCCTTAAGCAGATCGTACCGGTTATCCATTTCGATACAAAGCGCATTCAGGGTATGCACCACTTTGCGGGTATCGGTGATGATGGCATCCTCCTCGCCCGGCAACTTGGCCAGGAAATGTTTTTCGATGGTCTTATAGATGCTGAGTTCAACTTTCTTGGGATCGACCAGTACGAATTTGAGCTGGGAAGGATGTTTCTTAAACAGCAGGGAAACCAGGATGGCATTGAGCCCCACCGATTTACCCTGTCCGGTGGCACCCGCCATCAGCAGGTGCGGCATATTGGCCAGGTCTACAATGAAATTCTCGTTGTCGATCTTCTTCCCCAGAGCAATCGGCAGGGAAAAATTATTCTTCTGGAATTTTTCCGCAGCCAGCAGGGTACGCATGCTTACGATTGTCTTGCGGGCATTGGGCACCTCGATACCGATGGTTCCCTTACCGGGAATCGGCGCAATGATGCGGATACCGAGGGCCGCCAGACTCAGCGCGACATCATCCTCCAGATTCTTGATGCGTGAAATACGGATGCCCGCTGCAGGAATGATTTCATAGAGGGTTACCGTAGGACCTACCGTGGCGGTAATCTTCTGGATTTCGATATCATAGTTCCTGAGGGTGTTGACGATCTGTGTTTTGTTGGCCTGCAGTTCATCGGCATCCTGTATGATTTTTTCACTACCGTGTGTTTCCAGCAGGTCGAGGTTGGGATATTCATAATCGCGCAGGTCGAGGATGGGATCATAGGCGGTTTCCAAAGAGCCCTTTCGGGGTGCAGGCTCGGCGGCCGTTTCGGGTTCCGGTGCCGGAGCTGTTTTTATTTCAAGTTCAAGGGCTTGTGATTTCCCGGACTTCTTATCTACCGGCTTACCGGCAGGTTTTGCGTTACCCGATACCTGCAAAAGATCCGGTTCTTCTTCCTTACCGTTCAAGACTTCCGGTTCCTTTTCTACCAACTGCAAATCGTGGGGCCGGGCCGGTTCATGATTGCCAACTACCGGTACAACCGATGCATTTCCGGTAAAGGAATTCCCTTCACTTCCTTCGACAACTGATTCCTCTTCGACGGCAACCTCTGTTTCCTCCTCTTCGTTGGCAGCAACCGCTTCCTTTTTCCTGTTCAGCAATGTGGCCGCCTGTTCAACAGGTTTATTGAAATTGGGATTGAACTGCCAGATGAAATAACTGAGCAGGCATACCCCGACGGCCGCATAACTTCCCACCAGGCCGATGGCATGCACCATCCAGTCTTTGACCAATTTGCCCACACCTCCGCCCCAGGCGAAGCGACTGTCCTGGAAAACCAGGGCGAAGGCAACGCTGAAAAAAACAAGCCCCAGCAGCACATAACGGATATTCCTCCCCACGGAGAAAACCGGTTTGCTCAAAAAAAGATTGATGCCGGAAACAAAGAAGAACGAGGGAATCAGAAATGCCGCAACGCCAAAGCCTTTGTACATGAACAGGTGCGAGAGATAAGCGCCAAGGCTGCCCAACTGGTTATTGAAATCGATATCGGAGCCCCAGATCAGGCTTCCGCCCGCACTGATAACCTTGTCCTGATCCTGATACCAGGTAAACAGATAGGAAACAAAGGATACCAGCAACATGAAGCCAATCAGCAGCAACAGGGCTCCCGAAATCTTGCGGGTACGCTCATCCCTGATCAGTTCCTTGACCGGAACAGAGTGCTCCTTTTCGGGCTTGAGGGTATTTTTTTTATTTGTGGCGGTTTTGCTCGTTTTCGCTCGGGCCATTGAAACAAAGTTAATCAAATGCGATAAGCAGGAACCCGTTACACGGGGCGATTTCTGTTAAAACCAACAGTTATTCAATACAAATACCCCGCTGTGGATAAATTCCAATGCCTGATCCACAGCGACAAAATTCATTCCGAAAACGGAATATTATTAAACCATTGGCAAAGAATACCCGAAGAAATTTCCTTTATTCAGGAATTCGAATTGCTCCGGGTTTGCCTGAAAGCCGGAACCAGCAGCAACCAGCCGATGATGAAGGAAAGGCCCCCAACCGGGGTTATGGCCCCGATCCACCGAAGATGATCGAGCTGACGGTATTTGATGTACGTGAGCAGATAAAGTGAACCGCAGAAAACAAAAATACCTGCCAGAAAGAACAGGGCGGAAAGCCGGGCATAGCGGTTCGTATTGTTTTGAAAGCAGACCCAGACAAACAACAAGGCGAGCACATGCCAGAACTGATAACGTACCGCCGTTTCAAAAACGGCCAGTGTATCAATTGATAAGATATTCCGCAAACCGTGAGCGGCGAATGCACCCAGCGCCACGGAAAGTGCTCCAAGCAGCGCGGCAATAACAGGCAGATTTTTATTCATGAGGAAACAGGTCTGATACTCAGAGCGAAGGTTTCATTGGACAGTTCGGATGCCGGCAGGATGATTTTCGCATCCTTGTAAAAAGGTTCGCGTTCCTCCAGTTTTTTTTCAATGAAGAAAAGCAATTCCGCCCTGTTGAACTTGCTGATCAAGGGACGTTGCTGCTGCCCGTTCACCAACCTTCGAAGCAGATCGGCCGGAGGCGAACTGATATACACGGTCATACCATGCGCATTCATCCAGCGCATGTTGTCGTGAAAACAGGGCGAACCGCCACCGCAGGAAATGATGGCATCACCGAGCGCGATAAGGCTGCGCAGTTTTTCGGCCTCCACTTCCCGGAAATAGGGCTCCCCCTTTGTTTCAATCAACTGGCTTACGGGCTTGAGTTCCTGTTGCTCGATCGCCTCATCCAGGTCAATGAAAGGCAGATGGTTTTCTGCAGCCCAGATCCGCCCCCAGTGCGACTTGCCACAGCCCATAAACCCGTTCAGGAAAAAAAGCATGTTGTGTGGATTTGACCTGATGGTAAAGTAAAGAAAAAAATCCCGGAACAGGAGTGTTGCCCGGAGAAAGCATATGTAAAACAGGAACGGGAATTCGCGAACCCTTAGTTCTTCTTTTTGAAATCACCGCGTTTCCAAGCCTGGATGAACTCGGCCCAGGCGAGGGGATTGAAAATCTGCATCGGAGCCAGCTGACCGCTGTAATAGCTTTTTGCAACCTGTTGCTGCATATAGTAACGACTCGCTTCCCGGCCATCGCGGGGAAGGGTGGCCATCATGAAACGGCGCATGCTTTCACTGTTATTCTTACGGGCGATTTCGAGCTGGTCGTCGGGAATGATCGTATTGATAAAATCGCGCTCGAACTGCTCACGGGTAGGCCTTGAGCGAATAATGGTGGCGGCCAGATAGACCGTATCGGTGACCATCAGCTGGATCAGGCTGTACTGGTTTCCCTCGATATCACCGGGAATTTTTACCTGCTTGGGTTTGAACCCGACCGAGGTGAATTCAATCAGGTCCCCCTTAAGCACCGCAATGCTGAACACCCCCTGCGCATTGGTGATGGTACCCCGGTTCTGCCCCTTCACGACCACACTCACCGAAGGCAGGCCCTGCAGGCTGTCGGCGGTCATAACCACACCGTACAACTGGATGACTGAATCGGCTGAAACCACAAGTTGTGCAGACGCGGATGCCATTGAAAAAAAAGAAAAAACGATAAGAGGATAGTTCCGCATGTTGGCGCATTGGCGTCGAACCTGAATCATGACAGGTGACTCAATTTATTCCGGCAAACAAAAATACCATCAAAGCTCCGAAACAGTTGCCTCATCTTCAACAAGTTTGGATAATCATCATCCCAACCGGAACAATGCCGCAAAGTAAACGGCCGAGTGGCTAATTTTGTGCGCATTCGAATTATTTTAACAAAGCCTTGGAGCATGACCGAACAGGAAATACTGAACGCGTTGAGTCAGGTACAGGAACCGGACCTTGGGAAAGACCTTGTAACCCTCAATATGATCCGCGACCTGCGTATCAACGGAAAACATGTATCGTTCACCATCGTACTGACCACGCCAGCCTGTCCGATGAAGGACCTGATGAAGAATGCCTCCGTCAATGCCATCAGGCTGCTGGTGAACAAGGAAGCCGAGGTGACTGTGAATTTCACCAGCCAGACGAGCAGTAAACGGGCTGACAATGGACTCGTATTACCCGGCGTGCGTAACATCATCACCGTGGTCAGCGGAAAAGGAGGCGTAGGGAAAAGCACGGTCAGCGCCAATTTCGCGCTGGCACTTGCCGAAAGCGGGGCTCGGGTAGGCCTAATGGATGCCGACATCTATGGCCCGAGCCAGCATATCATGTTCGGCATCCGGGGCGAAAGACCGCTGATGGCTGATGACGGTAGCGGTAAGGGAAAAATCCAGCCCATCGAACGGTTCGGCATCAAGGTGATGAGCATCGGGCTGCTGGTCGACGAAAAGCAGGCGGTGGTTTGGCGCGGCCCCATGGTCAGCAGTGCCATACGGCAATTCATCACCGATGTGGACTGGGGCGAACTCGATTATCTGGTGATTGACATGCCCCCCGGCACCGGCGATATCCACCTCACCATCATGCAGCAGGTACCTGTTACAGGAGTGATGGTGGTAACCACGCCCCAGCTCATCGCCATGGCCGATGCAAAAAAAGGAATCGCCATGTTCGGGCAGGCGAAACTCAAAGTACCGGTTATCGGCCTGGTGGAAAACATGAGTTATTTCGCACCGGCCGAACTTCCCGAAAACAGATACTACATCTTTGGCAGAAGTGGCGGCAAGCAACTGGCTGAAGATTATGAGATCCCGTTTCTGGGCGAAATTCCTCTGGTACAATCCATCCGGGAGGGCGGTGATGCGGGTGTTCCGGTGATGGTGTCGGACGACTCGATTTCGCGCAACGCCTTCAGGGAAATGACAGCAAGTGCCGTCCGTATCATTGCGCAGAAAAATGCCGCTGCCGTATGACCATGATTTCTACCGGTAAAGAAAAGAACCGGCATCATCATTTTATTTCCGGATAAGCCGCACCTTCAGGGGCACAATTGTCTTCAGAAAAAGGAATTGTCCCCTGCGTTGCATGTCTTTGATACCTGATGCAGAAACTGCTTGACCATATCAACAGGCGGAAGAAAAAGATTAGCGCATTGCTGTCGGTTCCTGCGGAACAATTCAGGCCTGAAACCTTCCACCGCCTCAGGGTGGAACTGAAAAAAACGGATGCTTTTTTCCGTCTGGCAGAATACGCCGGCAGATTCAACCGTAAGAAAAAATACGCTCCACTAAAATTGCTTTTTACAGCAGCAGGAGAAGTCCGGGAAATACAGGTACTGGAATCTTTTCTGCATGACCGATATCCTGAACATCAGCACCTTAAAAATCTCCGCAGCCGTTTATTCAGGTTGAAAAAAGAAAAACGGGCGGCGTTCTTTTTATTGCGGGAATCCATTCCCCCAAAAAAAACAGATCAATGTTTCAGATCAGTCGGCAAAGCCCTTAATGACATCAGCATGAAAGCCGTGCATGATTTTCTCGATTATAATTACAAGGAAATCAGGGCACTTCTTCAATCGGGCCAACCCGACGCTTCCGACCTGCACCGCATCCGCAAACTGCTAAAAACAAATACCTACCTGACGAAACCGCTGCAAAGGAGCAAACAGGAGTTGGCAGCCCTGCCCGTCACCATCAAACTTGCCGAACGGCTGGGCAGATGGCACGACCTGGATGTGATGGCCGGCAGGATTGCCGAACTAAGCAAACAAAAAGCGTATTTACCGGATGAACGGGAATTTCTGCGGTGCCTTTCAGGCAATCTTCAAAAAAAAGCCGGATTCAGCAGGAGATACTGGCCCTGAGCTGCATCAGAATGTTCAGGGAAACTTCCGTAAAGAAACATAAAAACACAACAGTCCCGGCATCAACAACCCCTGCAGTTTTCCACTGATTTGGCTATTTTTACAAAAAATTATCAGCTATGAAAAAGATAACACAAACACTGATTGCCGCGCTCTTTTTCTGCGGAATAGCCTCGGCACAACAACAACTTGCCGAAAGGCCGAAACCTGTTGTTGAAACAACAGAGGACGTAAATCGACAGGAAAAACTCATGTACGAAATGGTCGGATTGATGAAAAGTTCGGGCTTTGAAGCGGAGCAGATTGATGCCTATATCGAACTGAGTAAAAAAACAGCCCTTGAAATGGCCGGCATACAAAACAACGCGAAACTGAAAGATGCCGACAAAGATGTTCAGCGCAAAAGAAACAACGCAAGGGAGGAAGAGCAACTCAAAAAAATCTTCGCCGGAGAGCGTTATGAAAAATTCCTCGAATTGCGCAAGCAGGTTTACGGAGAGCAGGAGATGAAATGATTCTCTGATTTTTTATTGAAACGGGGCAGGCATTTTGCCCCGTTTCTTTTTCCAGCAACCCGGCCCGGTCAGCCGAGTCCTATTTCGGCATGCATTTCCGGAATTTCCACATCGGAAAACCCTTTTCGCTCCAGTCGATCCCGGAAGGCCTGCTGGACTTCGTATTCTCCGTGCACCAGAAAAAGCCGCTCCACCAATTTGGGATCCTGACAGGCCAGGAACTGGCAAAGATCATCGTAATCGCCATGGGCGCTCATGCTCTTTATGACCGCAATTTCGGCATTCACTTCGTGCAGGACGCCGTAGATGTTGACCTCCTTGCGGCCAGCCAGCAGCTTGCCACCCAGTGAGCGGGGTTCGCAGTAGCCGGTGAACAGGATGGTGTTCCGGCTGCTTTCGATGTTGTTACTAATATGGTGCTTCACCCTGCCGGCATCGGCCATGCCGCTGGCGGATATGATCACCAGCGGACCATTGCTGAAGTTCAGCATCTTCGATTCGTCAACCGTCTTCACATATTTCAGCCCCTTGAACGCGAAGGGGTCATTGTCTTTTTCCAGTACCTGCTGGATCTGCCGGTTGAAATGCATGGGATATTTCTTGACAATTTCCGTTGCGTTCACACTCAGCGGAGAGTCTACATAATAATTCAAATCAGGCAGCCTGCGCTCCAGTTCCAGCTGGTTCAGCGAATAGAGTATCTCCTGCGTACGGCCCACACTAAAGGCCGGAATGATGAGTTTACCTTTTTTCTGCAAACAGGCCTTTTCGATCCACTGCAGCAACTGGTCGGGTGTGGTAACATGGGTATCGTGCAGGCTGTTGCCATAGGTGGACTCGAGAATGATGATTTCGGCCTGGCTGAAGGTTGCCGGAGATTTCAGGATGATATCCCGGTAACGGCCCACATCGCCACTGAACGAAAGCCGGCGTGTCTTTTCGTTTTCATTCACCTGAAGATGAACGGCTGCACTGCCGATGATGTGACCTGCATCGGTGAACTGTACGGATATGTACTCGTCGATTTTCAGCCACTGGTCATAGGGTACCACCACAAAACGGCTCATAGCGGCCTGCGCGTCTTCGGTGGTGTAGAGCGGCTGCAGGAGCGGCAGGCCCGACAAGGCACGGCGCTTGTTTTCATACTTCACCTCGTTCTCCTGAATTCCTGCGGAATCCTCAAGCAGCACAGCGGCCAGCTCACGGGTGGCAGGCGTGCAAAAAATCTTACCCGCAAATCCGTCCTTGATGAGTTTCGGAATCAGTCCGCTGTGGTCGATATGGGCATGCGACAAGATCAGGCAGTGGACCGAAGCCGGGTCGAAGCCCCAGTGCCGGTTCATGGCATCGGTGTCCTTGCCCATACCCTGGAACATGCCGCAGTCGAGCAGGTATTTCCTGCCGTTGGCCAGCGATAGCAGATGCTTGGAACCCGTTACCGTGCGGGCGGCACCATGGAATGCAATTTTCATACGTGTTATTTTTACCTTTTAAAGGAAATCAATTTTATTCCGAACTCCGGTTCAATCTTGTTTCCGTAACCGGAACGACCAGGTGATGAAGAACTCCGCCACCCAATCACCTGCCTCGTCAATACCTGTCGCTTTGGCCCGGAACACCTGCGAAGTTCCCGCTTCAACAGCCGCCTGAACCACTGCAGCAATGGATTCACCGTCGGAACAGGTGAAAACGGTTTTGCCCTTCGCTTTTTTATGGAACTGCGCTTCTATTGAGGAAACCAGCATGGATACCGGTTTACCGGAAGCACGCACATAAAGCATACTCAGCAGCCCCGTACTCATTTCCGCAGCCATGGCCAGCGATGCAAAATACGTGCTTTTGAAAGGATTGCGGGTGAGCCAACGGTAGCGAAGACTTACGGTCGCAGAAGAGCTGGATACCTGACGGACACGCAAACCGGCAAGAAAGGCAGCCGGAAGTTTCCACAACAGAAAAAGCCGGAAACGAAACGGGTTTTCAGCCATCCTGATGAATTGCTCCGTTGCAGCAGAAGCCGACGGAGCTGAAAAGATGGACGCGTTGTTGCGCATTGCATTTATTCATTACGATAGGTGGCAGGATCAAGCGCGTGGGGTGTCCACATCGAAAGGAAGGAAAGGACCTTCTTACTGTCGTAACTTTTATTCCCGTCCTCCAGATATTCGCTGTTCTGGGTATGCAGGCGGTTACCCTTGCCGTCGAGGATGATAAACACGGGAAAACCGAAGCGCTGCGGATATCCGTATCGGGCAAACGCCTTTTCGTTCATATTCTCCTTGCTGTAATTGAGGTGGTACCAGATGTAGTTCTTATCCAGCAGGTTACTGATAGCGGTATCGGCTTTACAAAAACGTGCAAACTCCAGACACCAGCCACACCAGTTTCCGCCCGCCTGCAGCAATACATGTTTGCCTTCGGAAGCCGCCTTGTTCACCGCATTGCGGATGTCGGCTTCGGCATCGGCACCGGGATTGTAGATTTTCTTCTCCTGGGAAAACAGGGATACCGGCCTGCAAAAGCAGAGTATAAAAAGCAGCAGGTAAGTCGTCAGATTCCTCATGGTAATGATCTCAAAATTTTCTTTTTGTCAACAAGGGATATCACATGCACAACACCGTCGGTATCCTTTACTGTTTGTTGATCTCCACCACACAACCCATCACCTGATTAGGGTCGCCGGCTTCGGCAAAAAGACTGATATTGCCCTTACCGTTGCTGCGGAACAGGGCGTTCCTGATGGAAGCCTGGCGGATGACCTCGTTGAATTTTGCCGTAAAACCCGACTGCGATGAGGCATTGATCTGCGCATTGAGCTTGTTGTAATCGAGTTCGGTTTTACTGACCAGTACAGCCATATAATCCTTGTTGCCGACACTATCGGCCCTGATGGATTCCTTGCGCGGGAAGAGCCGCGTACCGGTGATGCCGCAATAGGGTGAATGAGAGGGCTTGTAGGGAAACAGCACAAAACTGCTGCCCGAGGCATTGGGTGTGAAGATATAAGTGTAGCACTCCACCGAATTGTTGATTTCGATTTTGAACCGGGTACCTTTCCTGACCGGGCTCTGTGTAGCGAATACGTTTCCGGAGGCAACCTGCAGCGGGATATACTGCCGATTGTCGTTGTTGACCAGTCCGATGGTGCAGTCGAAATTCCTGTTGAGCGCCTGACCCCGCTTGGGCATTGGATCAACACCGTAGGCCTCTCGCACAAACTGGCGGAAGTCGCCGTAACGGACATACCCGATACCGTTTTCACCCCATTGCGGACCCCAGCTGTTCATAATTTCAAAAGCGCCGCCTTCAAGACGGTCGTCGTATCCGATGACGCACATGGCATGCCCGCCAAAACCTACCTGGCGGTAATCGGCCTGCGTGGGGTTCCATACTTTCTTGCCCATCATGCCTTCCATGAACGAACCGCCTACCATCATACCGATTACGACGGGTGCATCTTTGGCCAGATGTTCCTTGATGGCCCGAAAGCTCAGTGTACTTACCCCATCGCCCTCAGTGAGACGATTGAAGCCATGCATGCGGTTCTTGAGCGCATCCTGCTGCAGCTGTCCGGTTGCGGAGCGGCTGCAATCATTTTCATTGTAAGGAAAGTCATTGAACGGCACTGCTCCTTTTTTGGTCATGAATTCCATGGCCCTGATCAGATAGGAACCCTGGCAACCGTCCAGACCGATCTGGTTGTACATGAACGCGGGACTGTAGGCAATCTGGTTGGGATCGGTGGCTGTGCTGGTGCTTTCAAGAATGCTGCGTGCCGCATAGGCGCTGCTCCAGGCCACACAGGATCCCTGCTTTCCCTGATCGAGACGGCGGGGTGCATACTTACGCAGGGATACCATTTCAGGGAGCGGATTTTTAGCGTTGTTATCTTCCAGTCCCTCATAAACTGCCGCCTTACGAAACTGGTTGGGGTCGAGTATGCCGCCGGTGGTGTATTTGGAAATCGTATCGCTGAGTCCTGTTGAACAGGATTCCCGATTCAACAAGAAATAGGCACCGGCAGCCAGCAGCAGGATCCAGATCAGTCCGCTGCCGCACCCTTTTTTTCCGCCACCTCCGCTGCTGCTTCCCCTTCCGCGAAACAGGGTGAAGAGCAGGGGGAGAAAATTCAGCAGACCGCCCCCTCCGAATCCTCCGCCGCCACCACCTCCGGGAGTCCGGCGACCGGGATTGCTGTTTTCATTATATTCATTCGGATCCTGCGGATCATCGACCATCTCTAGAGGCATGGCATTCAGAGTTTATGATGTAATAAAAAGGGAAACTACAAATTTTACCGATGCATAGCACTCAGGTTAGAATTTTTTCCATCTGTATGCTGCGGGAACCCTTGATCAGGATAGTGGTCTTATCAAAATGCTGATTGCGATACCAACCGGCAGCCGCATCTGCATCGGGGAAAAACAGGTAGGGATGGTCCACCTTGTCGAAATCCCCGCCCACAAGCACCACCGATTCCCAATTGTGCTTCTTGATTTCTTCAACGATGTTGCGGTGCTCGGCAAGGCTCTCCTGCCCCATTTCCATCATACCGCCGAGCATCAGCACTTTTTTGCCCTGATAATTTTCGGCGATATTCTTTATGGCGGCGAGCATGCTCGTGGGATTGGCATTATACGCGTCGAGGATGATGCGGTTGGATCTCCAATGCAGCAATTGGGAACGGCTGTTGGACGGAACATACTGTTCGATGGCTGTTCGGATGGCTTCATCGTTCACCCCGAAATGCTTGCCGATTGCAACCGCTGCAAGTACATTGGGAAGGTTGTAGGCGCCTGTAAGCATGGTTTCAATGCGCATGGAAGCGGTTGCATTTTTTACGACAACTGTCAGCCATTCGTTTCTTGGCTCAACACTTCCCGTGATATCAGCCGCTTTGGTTCCGTAGGTGATTCTTTTGGAAATGCCGGTGCTCATGGTGTTCAGGTAGTCGTAATCATTCATGATGAAAAGTGTACCGCCCCGGGCACGGATAAAATCGTACAACTCCCCCTTGCCCCGACGCACGCCTTCCTCACCGCCGAAGCCTTCAAGATGCGCTTTGCCGCAGTTGGTGATCAGGCCATGGGTGGGAAGCACATAGCGGCAATAGGAGGCGATTTCACCGCAGTGGTTGGCGCCCATCTCAATAACGGCCATCTCCGCATCGGCGCCGATGGAAAGTAAGGTGAGGGGAATACCGATATGGTTGTTGAGATTGCCGCGGGTTGTATAGGTTTTAAAACTTGTCTGCAATACCACGTGGACCAGTTCCTTTGTGGTGGTTTTGCCGTTGCTGCCGGTGATGGCTATAACCGGAATGCTGAACTGCCTGCGGTGATGAAGGGCAAGTTCCTGCAGGGTATTCAGCACATCATCGGTATACAGGATGCGCGGATCTTCGAATCCGGCGGGCTCATCCAGCACGGCATAAGCGGCTCCGGCGTCCAGGGCTTTTCGTGCGAATCGGTTTCCATTGAAGTTAGGCCCTTTGAGTGCAAAAAAGAGGGCGCCGGGATCTATGGACCGGGTGTCTGTTTGCACCTGCGGATGACGCAGATAAATGCTGTAGAGTTCGGTGATTTGCATACCAATCAAAATTACGGCAGCAAGCGTTTTTCCGGGAATATAGTTTGCTTAAAAACAGCGGCAACAAAAAACCCCGGAGGAACCGGGGTTTTCAAAATCAATTTCAATGCGATTATTTTTTCTTGCGGGTGTTCTGCCTGCGCTTGGCGAAGATGTTGCCCTCACGGAAGCCGGGACCTTCTGGTGAACCCATATAGGTTTGGGCGCAACGGAACCCGATGGTGCTGGACGATTGGTCCTCCTCGAGGAAACGGCGTGCCCCGGGCGACAACCAGTAAGCCCTATCGTTCCAGCTTCCGCCTTTGAACACACGGGAGCGGTCGCTGATCAGCGTCGTATTTCCGTAGTCATAGAATGCGCCGCTGGTGGAATCGCCGTCGATGAAACCGGAAAGCTTGTTATGCTGGTAATTCCGTCTGTTCTTGGTGTCTTCGTCGCTGACATCCACCTTCTTCAAACGGCCCAATGAGTCGCGCTCAAATTCGCCGGAACTGTTCTTGAAGAACTTCTGGAAATTGTTACCGCGGAAATAGTTGAAATCTTCGCCGTCGGAGGGCGTCATGGGACGGTACACATCCTGAACCCATTCCGAAACATTACCACTCATATTGTACAGTCCGAAAGAATTCGGATAGAAGGCCTTGACATTTCCGGGGATGGCGGAACGGTCATTCAGACCACCGGCAACACCCATGTTATCACCGCTTCCGCGCTTGAAGTTGGCCAGAAACTTGCCTTGCCAGTCGCCGCGGCGGTTATCGCGCAGGCCGTTGGGATTCTTGCTCCAGGCATAAATCTGCTGGTTGGCGATAAGTTCCTCACCCGATTTCTTCTCGCTCTTTCTGGGATTCGGGTTTTGGTCGAGCAGTCCGTAAGCCGCATATTCCCACTCGGCTTCTGTGGGGAGGCGGTAGCCCATGTTGAGTATACCATCTTCCATCTTCACTGTTGAACGGGGTTTACCGCTTACATCTTTCAAATCGGACTTTTTGGGTTTCATCCTTCCCTGAATCAGTTCCGGATTCAGCAAATAGGTTTCGGTATTGAAAGAACCATCGGCTCCGCCGCCTTTCATTTCTTTCTTCACAAAATCTTTCTTGAGATAACCTTTTTGGATCAGGTTCAGTTCATTCACACGATCGGTACGCCAGATACAGAAATCATGGGCCTTACGCCAGGATACGCCCACCACCGGATAATAGTTATAGGCAGGATAGCGGAAGTAGTAATCCACATAAGGCTCATTATAAGCCAATTCCTCACGCCAGCAAAGTGTGTCGGGAAGGGCTTTGGCCAGGATTGCCGTATCGCCACTGAAGGTATTTTCCAGCCAGTACATATACTCGCGGTAGTGCACATTGGCCACCTCGGTTTCATCGATAAAGAACGAAGGCACCGTTACCCTGCGGGGCATGTTGTTCCACTCTCCCATCACATCCTCATCCTTGGCGCCCATCACAAAGGTACCGCCCTGTACAAAAACCAGACCCGGACCGGCTTTAGGGTATTTCATCTTATTCACATGGTAGTTGCCCATGTTCTTATCATCGTAATTCCATCCGGTGACGGAGGATTTTCCGCTCTTGGATTTTCCGCCGCTCTTACAAGAAGCCAGGACCACAGAGAAAAGGGTAAGAATAACCAGATTTCGGATGAGGGGTTGGTTTTGCATATTCATTCGTTTTGCAAGGTTGTTAACGAAGGGTTTTCTTGTATATTGTGTGAAGAATGGGGTGTTGAGGTGCAAGTTAATCACTTTACGTGCACAATTTCAGCACTTTGTGTATTTTTTGACATTTCAATGCGGGTTTTCGGGCAAGTATCAACCGGATCTTTATTTCATTCGGGCAAAAGATGTGCCGCAGCTATCGGTCAGGTCGGAAAAATTTCACACCGGATGATAAAACAGAGCATCCTGCCTTAACAAGGTCTTTGCCGGTCATGATTACCTAAAAGTCGCCAACGCCCTTTTGGATGATATTATCCTAATCCTGCAGCCGTCAGCCAATCCGGGGGCAATAATGCAGCGTTCCCATCGTTTTTCCGGTCAAATGTGCAGGTTTTACGGAACTCGGGGCAAAATTTGAACCTCTACTTTGGAATTTCATCATTTATCCTCTATTTTCGCAACCTGACATTAAGCCCCTTTTCTCCGGAAAAGTCTGAATCTTAAATTGTTGGAACCCAATAACCCTGTCCAATTTTACGAACCAAAACACTGACTTATCGAGTTTACGTGTACTTAACCAAGACAAAAAAAGCATGAAAAAAGTATCTTTAAAATTGTCTGCACTCCTCTTGCTAGCCGGAGGAATCTTCCAAACCGCTTCTGCCCAGACGAACCCCATCAATGTGGTAACTTCCGCTGTGCCCTTCCTGCGCATCTCTCCCGATGCCCGTGCAGGCGGTATGGGTGATGCCGGTATCGCCACCGCTCCCGATGCGAATTCTTCGTTCTGGAACCTGGCCAAGCTTTCTTTCGCACCCGGAAAAGGCGGAGCAGCGCTTACGTACACACCTTGGTTGAAAGACCTCGGTCTTAACGATGTTTACCTGATTTCCGGAACCGGCTTTTATAAACTCGACGACGATCAAGCCATTTCCGCTTCATTGCGTTATTTCAGTCTTGGTAATATCCAATTCACCGATAACCTCGGTAACGACCTGAGTTCTTTCCGCCCACGCGAATTCGGTTTTGATGCGGGTTACTCACGCAAACTTTCCAAAAAGACTTCACTGGGTATCGCCCTGCGCTTCATCAACTCTAATCTGGCCAACGGAACATTCAATGGTGTGGCTTACAAGGCCGGATCTGCCGTAGCCGGTGACCTGACACTGTACCACACGAACCAAAAGGCTGATGGCTCCGGTTTCAGTTACGGTGTTACCCTCACCAATCTGGGATCCAAAATTTCATACACCAGCGACGCCACCCAAAAAGACTATATTCCCGCCAACCTGGGTCTGGGTGCCGCTTATACCAAAGCCATCGACGAACAGAATAAAATTACATTCGCACTTGACATCAATAAACTTCTTGTGCCTACACCCCCCGCCCTGGGCGATAGCGCCGGACTGGTTTCTTACAGGAGTCAGGGTGTAGTGGGAAGCTGGTTCAAATCTTTCGGCGATGCCCCCGGCGGTTTCTCCGAAGAAATGAAAGAGTTCCAGGTTTCACTGGGTGCCGAATACTGGTACAACAACCAGTTCGCCTTCCGTACCGGTTATTTCTACGAGAATCCGGTTAAAGGAAACCGTAAATATTTCACCCTGGGTGCCGGTCTTCGTTATGAGACCTTCGGCCTCAACTTCTCCTACCTCCTGCCCTCCGGAAACGGTGTGAACAGGAACCCACTTTCAAACACCCTCCGCTTCAGCCTGCTGTTCGATTTCGACGGCAAGTCCAAATAAGCGAAACGATACTTTCTTCAGCAAGAGCGCTCCGGTTCACGGGGCGCTTTTGTTTTCATACCTTTACCCGATAACCAACATATGGGATACAGGATAGGATTCGGGGTGGATTTCCACCGGCTTGTGGAAGACAGGCCATTCTGGCTCGGCGGAATACAGATTCCCCACGAGAAAGGAGCATTGGGTCATAGTGATGCCGATGTCTTGCTGCACGCCATCTGCGATGCGCTTTTGGGTGCCGCCTGCCTGGGCGACATCGGCGTGCATTTTCCCGACACCGATAACACCTACAAGGATATCGACAGCAAGATCCTGCTTCAAAAAAGTTTCGAGCTGATCGGCAGCAAGGGCTACCGTGTGGTCAATATCGACAGCACCCTATGTCTCGAGGCACCCAAAATAAAAAAACATGTGCCGAAGATGCAGGCAACCATTGCGGCCCTGCTTCAGCTTCCGGAAGACGCTGTAAGCATCAAGGCCACCACCACCGAAAAAATGGGATTCGTGGGACGTGAAGAAGGCCTTGTCGCCTATGCAACAGCATTGATTGAACGAATTGATCAATCCTGAATACAAGACGGTTTTACCCATCCGATTTTTTGTTAAAAAACCCGCCTCCTGCCCAAACACCGGGCCTATTGAGGTATCTTGCAGCAATGGACGAAATCAGGATTAGGATTACCACGGACTCCCCCTTCGAAATTCCCCGCTATGCGACTCCCGGAGCTTCCGGGATGGACCTGAGGGCGAACCTGAGCGAGGCTATTGCGCTGAACAGCCTGGAACGTACACTCATTCCCACCGGCATCCGGCTCGAAATCCCTGAAGGATACGAAGGGCAGATCCGGCCCCGGAGCGGGCTGGCGTTTAAGCAGGGTCTGACCTGCCTCAATAGCCCAGGCACTATCGACAGTGATTACCGGGGAGAAGTAAATGTTCTTCTGGTGAATCTGAGCGGTGAGCCCCGGACCATTCAACCCGGTGACAGGATCGCGCAGCTGGTATTTTGTCCGGTTGCCAAAGCATCACTGCACAGTTCAGACCAACTGGAGGCAACGGAAAGAGGCGAAGGAGGATTCGGCCATACCGGAATCCGATAACCCCCGTCATTAGCTTTATGCAACAACTGCACCTCAGATTTAGCCTGCCCCCGCTTACCCTGCTGGCCGTGCTGCTTTTCAGTATGCTTACCGGATGCCGGCCTGCAAAACAGCTGCAGTCGGCCATTACCAAAAAAGATACGACGAGCCTGGTCATCCGCGACCAGGCGGCGCTGGACTCGCTTGCCGAACTCGGGCAGGTGATGCAACAGATCAAAGACAACCGAATCCCCTTCACCAGCTTCTCGGCCAAGATCAAGGTGGAATACGAAGACACGAAAGGCAAGCAACCCAACATCACAGCCAATGTGCGCATGATCAAAGACAGCCTGATCTGGATTTCGGGCATTGCAACCGTCTTCAATGTGGAGGCTTTCAGGATGCTGATTACGAAAGACAGCGTTATCACACTCGACAAGATCAATAAGGAGGTCACCAAGAGATCCATCAGCTACCTGCAGGAACTGACCGAGATTCCGATAAACATGAGCGACCTGCAAAACCTGATCATCGGCAACCCCATCTTCTTTACCGACAGCGTGCTGCTCTACAGGAAATCGGAGACAAAACTGCTGCTGGCGACGATGGGAACATATTTCAAACACCTGCTCACCCTGAACCCAACCGACAAGACCCTCATCCACAGCAAGCTTGATGATGTGGACCTTGCCAGAAACCGCACCGCGGATGTGACCTACGGGGAATTTGAAAAGCTGGACCGGTTCATGTTCGCCACCAACCGTGAAATCATGGTGAGTGAGAAAAACAAACTCGATATCCAGTTGAAATTCAAACAGTATGAATTCGACAAGCCGGTGCAGATCAGTTTTTCCATTCCGAAAAACTACACGGAGAAATGACCCCAAGCCTGAGGTTTATCAACAGTTGTTGGTTTTTCCCGGAAGCCTGCCCCGGCAACTTTGCTAATTTTGACCTATGCGCTTAGGGACCCGCCTGCTCCGAATTTTCCTACTCACCGGAATCGTTCTGGCCGTTAACGAAATGGTGTCCGCCCAACCCGGCACTTCGAAAGAGCAGCAGGACCTGGAGCGGCAACGGCAGCAACTCAAGCGCGAACTCGAAGAGGCCCAGGAAATGCTGAACAGCAACAAGAAAAACACCCGTGAAAACCTGAGTGTGCTTGCCAACATCAACCACAAACTCAACATCCAGGAGAACATGCTCAACAACATCAGCCGCGAGATCAACCTGATGGACAACAACATCAACCGATCGCAGCGGGATGTGAACAAGATGCAGCTCCTGCTCGACACCCTGCGGCAGGAATATGCCAAAAGCATGGTGTATGCCTACAAAAACCGCAGCAACCACGATTTCCTGAACTTCATCTTTTCGGCATCCAGTTTCAACGATGCCATCAAGCGTATCACTTACCTGAAAAGCTACCGCAATTACCGCGAGATGCAGGGCGAAAACATCCTGCTCACCCAGCGCATGCTCCGGCAACGCATCGATGAACTCAGCGGCAACAAGCTGAAAAAGAATGTGGTGCTGGAAGTCCAAAGCAAGGAGGTAGACGCGCTTCAGCAACAGCAGAATGAGAAAAACGCCATCGTCCAGCGCCTGAAAGCGCAGGGAAAGGAACTCAACAACCAGATTGCCGCCAAACGCAAACAGATGCAGAAGGTGGACAACGCCATCAAGCTGGCCATCAGGCTGGAAATGGAGAAGCTGAAAAAGGAAGCTGCAGCAAAAGCAGCGGCAGCAAAGGCCGCAGCGGCTAAAAACAATGCCAACACTGCAAAAACCGGAACCGCCAAATCAACGGCAAAAACAGCCGAGCCCAAACCGGTTGAAAATAAAAGTGTGCTTCTGGCCACGGAGGCAGACGTAACGCTCAACTCCAATTTCGAACGCAACCGGGGCAACCTGCCCTGGCCCGTCGGAAGCGGGTTCCTGCTGCTGCGCTACGGAGCGAACAAACTGGATAACGGGATCGTGGTGGACAGTAAGGGGATTTCCATCGGCTGTGATATCGGAACTACGGTAAAGGCAATTTTCGACGGCGAAGTCATCCTCGTGAACAGTTATGACGACGTACATCTGGTCGTTATCAAACACGGCCGCTACTTCACAGGCTACAGCAATATCAACGGCGTTACCGTTTCCAAAGGACAAAACATCAAAGTGGGACAGGTGATTGGCAAATCGGCCGCCAATCTTGATGGTGTGGGTGCCGTGGAATTCCAGATCAGCAACGAAAACAGCGAACTCAACCCCGAGGCCTGGCTGAAAAGACGTTAGTTTGCAACCTTCCTGTACAGCGCTTCATACAGGGGTACGATACTGTCGGAATCGAATTTCAGTGCCTGTTTCAATGCATTTTCCTTGAATCGCTTCAGGGTTTCATCATCGCGGAAAATCTTTAGCGCCTTGGCGCACATGTCTTCAACATCGCCCACGGGGCTCATATAACCGCATACTCCGTCTTCCATGATTTCGGGCAATCCGCCGGCATTGGTGGAAATCACCGGAACACTGGCGGCCATGGCCTCGAGCGCAGCCAGTCCGAAACTCTCATATTCGCTGGTAAGCAGAAAAAGATCGGCAACCGGCAGGATATCCTCCATCTGCTCCTGCTTACCCAAAAACCGGATATCGTTTGCCGATACACAGTCGCGGCAGATGGACTCGGCATAAGGGCGTTCCGGTCCGTCGCCCAGCAACAGGAGTTTTGAAGGTACTTTTTGACTGACCAACAGAAAGGTATGGATCACATCGCCCACACGTTTCACCTTTCGGAAATTCGAGGCGTGGACAATGATGCGTTCTCCATTCGGTGCAATCAGCTTCTTGAACGCATCCACCGGCTTTTTGTTGAAGCGCTTGACATCCACAAAATTGTGAATCACTTCGATATCGCGGTCAACGGCGAAATTGGCATAGGTCTCTGCCTTCAGGTTATGGGAAACAGCCGTCAGCACATCGCTCTCATTCATCGAAAACGTGACCACCGGACTATAGGTCTTGTCGCGGCCCACCAGCGTGATATCGGTACCGTGCAAGGTGGTGATCACCGGAATCTTTTTGCCGGCCTTGGCCAGGATCTGCTTGGCCATGTACGCGGCAGCGGCATGCGGTATCGCATAGTGTACATGCAGAAGGTCGATCTGGTTATTGGTAACCACATCCACCATGGTGCTGGCCAGTGCCGTTTCGTAGGGCGGAAAGTCAAACAGCGGATAGGTGGGTACGCGCACCTCATGGTAAAACAGGTTGGTATGAAAACCGCTGAGCCGGACCGGTTGCTGGTACGTGATGAAATGAATCTGATGACCTTTGTCGGCCAGGGCCTTACCCAGTTCCGTGGCCAGCACCCCGCTTCCCCCAAAAGTTGGATAACATACGATGGCAATGTTCATAGCAATGAAACTGGTGGTTATCCAGGGATTGCAAGTTATACGAAAGTGACTTTACTTTTAGCCGAAAAATTTTTCCGTATAATGCCGATGTGATAGCTGTTTGGATCAATAAAATTGGCCCATTACAGATATCTAATCTCTCTAACTTCAAAGAGTCAGCGCCTATTTTCTTCTATTTTTTAAAATCTTGCAATCGGTATAAAGGTTTGAACGATTTGCTCCGTTGAGGCCTTCCCTTGCTCGGCTAAAACGCACCACACTACTGACCTTCAAGCGGCCACCGGTTGTAAAGATCCACCAGTACCGATGGGAGCGCCTTGGCCGGTTCGGTGACACCGAAGGTGGCAGACGGAAAATAGCTTGCGTCATTTTCCGGAAGAAGCGGCCGCAGCGCGGACATCGGTACGCAGCCCGCCGGCTGTGGAGGCCAGAAAACGCTTGTGCGTGGCAGGGGGACAGCTATCAGGATACAATGGTCTGAACCGCTGATTACGGAGATTAATCTCCCTAATTCAAGGACGTTAGCATCTGTTCTCTATTTTTTTATCATCTTGGCAATCGGTATTATTTTTTTCCCTTCAACACAACGATTATAAATTAGCCGGAAAGAACCGGTAAGAAGCTACTGTTGCCTTTTCCCAACATCATGAATAACCGCCCAAAATTCCTGCGCCTGATTTGCGTAACCATCACCGGATTATTCTGGTTGGGCTGTAGCAGTCCGGCCCCTTCCTCAAATTCTGATTCTACCATGCAGAACATTGATATACAGGGGCACCGCGGTTGCCGGGGACTGATGCCCGAAAACAGCATTGCCGGCATGTTACATGCCCTCGACCTGGGCGTTACCACCCTGGAAACCGATGTGGTGATTACCGCCGACAGCATTCCCCTACTCTCCCATGAGCCTTTCTTCAGTCATGAGATAACGCTGAAGCAAAACGGAACGCCTGTTACCGAACAAGAAGAAAAATCGCTTAACATCTACAGGATGAAGCTGGAGGAAACGCAGCGGTATGATGTGGGACTCAAGCCCCATCCCCGCTTTCCGCGACAGCAGAAATTTGCAGCAACCAAACCCACACTGCCAGCCCTGTTCGACAGTGTGGCGCTTTATATGCGCAGTCACAAACGTCCCTACCCACGCTTCAATATCGAAACCAAAAGCCTGCCGGCAACCGACGAGATATTTCATCCTAAACCCGAAATATTCGTGCAGCTGATCATGGATCTGGTCATCCGGAAAAATATGGAAGAACATGTGAACATCCAATCCTTCGATATCCGTACCCTTCAGGCCCTGCACCACAACTATCCCCGTCAATCCTGCGCCCTGCTGATTGAAGAGCATGACAGGCGACCGTTCAACACGCAGCTGGATGAATTGGGCTTTAACCCGGACATCTACAGCCCGCATTACAGTCTTGTTACCCGAAAGCTTACCGACAGCTTGCATGCCCGGGGCATCAAGGTCATTCCCTGGACGGTGAATGACCGGGCCGCAATAGATCGCATGCTTGGATGCGGCGTTGATGGCATCATTACCGACTACCCCGATCTGTTCGGCCGATGAATGAAGCAGACTTTGGAATCAATGTTGAAAGGAACCTGCAGGAAGATTGAGCCAGCGAAGGGCATTGCCGGATAAGAGTTTTTGCTTTTGCTCAGCTTTTAGATTCATTTGTCCGATTAGCGAACCCGGATGATGTTCGCCCAAGGGGAAGGGATAATCGCTACCGAGGCAGATATGTTCATCGCCCATCAGGTTCAGCATGAACTGCAATGCAGTTGCATCATGCACGAGACTGTCGGTCCAGAAGCGGCCAAGATATTTTCCGGGAGAAATAGCATTATCCACCGCCACAAGGTCTGGTCTGACGTCAAAGCCATGGGTGATGCGCCCCAGGGTGAACGGGAAAGAACCGCCGCCATGAGCGAAAGCCACACGCAGGCGCGGATAGCGCTCGAAGATACCGCCGAAAATCATGGAGCAGATGGCTCGGGAGGTTTCGGCAGGCATGCCCACCAGCCAGGGCAGCCAGTACTTCGTCATTTGCTGCTCGCCCATCATTTCCCAGGGATGAACAAAAAGTGCGCAGCCCAGCTGTTCTGCTTCGGCATAAAACGAATGGAAGCGTGCATCCGAAAGATTTACGCCGTTTATATTGCTGCCGATTTCCAGTGCGGGCATGCCCAACTCCTGAACACAACGACGCATTTCGCCGATGGCCAGTTCAATATCCTGAAGCGGTACCGTACCCATACCAATGAAGCGACCCGGATTGCGGGCTACCACTCCGGCGATATGGTCGTTGAAAAAGCGGGAGGTTTCAAGTCCGTCTGCAGGCTTGGCCCAGTAATTGAAGAGCACCGGAATTGTTGACAGCACCTGCACCGTAACGTCATAAGCATCCATCTCCTGCAAGCGTACCTGTGCATCGTAACAATTGGCTTCCACTTCTCTGAACAACTTGTCACCCTTCATCATGCAGGCCCTGCAGTTGCGATGCTCGAGATGGATGAAATCGCCATACCCGAACCGCTTCACCCAGTTGGGCATGGTTTCGGGCATGATATGCGTGTGGATGTCAATCTTCATGGTAATGCGATAGGGAAGCGCAGCAAAGTTGGTGCAGGCTTATCCCTTGCGGACCGGAGGCGCCATCTGGGCTCCGCATTTTGAGCAGGTTCTTTTATGTTCGTCGGAATAGAAATTATTCATCACCGGCGGAAGCTGGCTGACGATATCATGAACCACCAGATAGTCTTCGTGGAGTTTGTTTCCGCACTGTTCGCAGTACCAGAGGAATCCGTCCTTTTCTTCCTCACGCACTTTCTCAATCACCAGTCCAACGGTACCCGGACCCCGTTGCGGTGAATGCGGCGTCCGCGGTGGCAGCAGGAACATATCGCCTTCATTGATGGGGATATCGCGCTGAACCCCGTTGTCGATGATCTTGAGTACGATATTACCCTCGACCTGGTAATAGAGTTCCTCGCTCTCATTGTAATGATAATCCTTGCGGGCATTGGGGCCACCCACGACCATGACGATGAAGTTTTCCGCATCCTTGTAAACACACTGGTTACCTACGGGAGGCTTGAGGAGGTCGCGGTGTTCATCGATCCATTTCCTAAGGTTGAAAGGTGCTGCAATCGGCATGGTTCGGGTGTTTGACGTGAGCAATAATGAGGGGTAAATTACAACTTTTTGACTAAGTTTGACCGGTCAACAAAGCACATGGATCTATCCCTGCAAAACAGGACGGCACTGGTCAATGGCGGATCGCGCGGCATCGGTCATGCGACGGCCCTGGCCCTTTCCCGCCTGGGAGCGCGCTGTATCCTGATGGCGCGCAACGAGACCGACCTGAAACTGGCCGTTGAAGCACTGCACAATTCCGCAGGGCAACAGCACCGTTACCTTGTTGTCGATATGGATCATCCGCAGCAAGCCGCCGATTCGGTTGCGGCACTCAATGCCGAAAGTCCGATTGATATCCTCATTAACAATTCGGGTGGTCCTGCCGGCGGCCCCATTATCGCTGCTGGTGAACAGGAATTCCTGCAAACCTTCAACCGGCATCTGATCGGCAACCACCTCATCAGCCGGGTTTTGGTGGAGGGCATGAAAAAAAACGGCTACGGAAGAATCGTCAACATCATTTCCACCTCGGTGAAAATACCCCTGCCCAATCTTGGGGTATCCAATACCGTTAGAGGCGCGGTGGCTTCCTGGGCCAAAACCCTGGCGAATGAACTGGCGCCTTTCCAGATCACCGTAAACAATGTATTGCCCGGCGCCACCAGTACGCAACGGCTGGAACAGATCATCAGGGCCAACGCCGAAAAAAGAAACCAGTCGCCTGAAGCGGTTGCAGAAGAGATGCGAAAGGAAATTCCGATGAAACGCTTTGCAGATCCTGCCGAAGTGGCGAACCTGGTTGCTTTTCTCTGCACACCGGCGGCAGCCTACATCACCGGCACCAGCATTCCGGTTGATGGCGGGCGAACAGGCAGCATCTGACCGGGCATGGAACCCGGACTCAAGCCAAGCAGCAATGACTATTCTGAATTACATCAACGGAAAACTTGTTCCGCCCTGTTCGGGAAATTATCTTGATACCATTGAGCCCGCTACCGGAAAGAGTTACGGCCGTCTGCCCGACAGTGATGAAGAGGATGTTGCACTAGCGGTGTCAGCAGCAGAGGAGGCTTTTCCGGTATGGAGCCGGATGCCTGCTGAAAAACGATTTGCCGTATTGAACGCGATTGCCGACCTGATCGATGCCGATACAGAGAGACTGGCACTTGCCGAAACTACTGATAACGGCAAACCGCTCTGGCTCAGCAAACGCATGGACATTCCCAGGGCTTCAGCAAATTTCCGTTTTTTCGCTACCGGAGCCATGCACTTTGCCAGCGAGAGCCATGCCGGAGATGATGGCAGCATCAACTATACACTGCGCAAACCCGTTGGCATTGCAGGCTGCATCTCGCCCTGGAATCTGCCGCTCTATCTTTTTACCTGGAAAATAGCACCGGCGCTTGCGTCCGGAAATTGTGTGATTGCCAAACCTTCTGAAGTCACACCCGCTACCGCCTTTCTGCTTGCTGAACTCTGCATGAAGGCCGGATTGCCTGCAGGCGTGCTGAATATCGTACACGGCACCGGACCCAAATGCGGAGAAGCCATAGTTCGGCATCCGCAGATCAAGGCCATATCCTTCACAGGCAGCACGGCAGCGGGAGCAAGGATCGCCTCCATCGCCGCACCGCAATTCAAAAAACTGTCGCTGGAACTTGGCGGAAAAAATCCGGGCATCATCTTCGCCGACTGCGATTGGGAGAAGATGCTCACCGAAACGGTTCGGTCCTCCTTTACCAATCAGGGACAGATCTGCCTCTGCACCAGCCGCCTGCTAATTGAAGAAAGCATCTTCGAAAAATTCAAAACGGCCTTTGTTGAAAGAGTAAACGCACTCACCGTGGGTGATCCGATGGATGATGCGAACAAACAAGGGGCTGTTGTCAGCAAGGCGCATTTCGACAAGATCATGCGATGCATCGATCTGGCCAAAGAAGAAGGCGGGCACCTGCTCACCGGCGGCAAGGCGGTGAAGCCCGAAGGACGCTGTTCCGGAGGCTATTTCATTGAACCGACGGTTTTTGAAGGTCCCGGCCCTGATACCCTAACCAACCGCGAGGAAATTTTCGGGCCGGTAGTGACCTTGCAATCCTTCCGTACGGTTGAAGAAGCCATTCAACTCGCCAATGCAACGGAATACGGGTTGGCGGCAACGGTATGGACGAACAACCTGAACAAAGCGAACCGGGTAGCCAATGCGGTGCAGTCGGGTATCGTATGGATCAACTGCTGGCTCAACCGTGATCTGCGTACGCCGTTCGGTGGTGTCAATCATTCCGGAGTCGGCCGCGAAGGAGGCTGGGAAGCCTTCCGCTTTTTCACCGAAGCAAAAAATGTATGCAACCCGGGCGGAACATGATCCACAAACAAGAATACTTAACCAATAACACAACCATGTCTGTCATCAATACCAACAAGGCGGCAAAACCTCTTGGCGCCTACCCGCACGCACGCAAAGTGGGCAACCTGCTTTTCCTTTCCGGAATCGGTCCGCGTTCAGCTGCAGACAACAGCATCCCCGGCCTCAAACTGAATGAGCGGGGCGAAATCATCGAATACGACATCGCCGCCGAATGCCGCTCGGTATTCGCCAATGTGAAAGCCGTGCTGGAAGCCAGCGGCAGCGCCTGGGATAAGATGGTGGATGTGACCGTCTACCTCACCAACATGAAGAAGGATTTTCCCGTGTACAACGCGCTGTATGCCGAATACTTTACCGGGGTCCAGGCCTGCCGTACCACCGTTGAAGTGAACTGCATGCCCACCCCTATCGCCATTGAACTGAAAGTAATTGCCACGGTAGACTAGCGATATTTGCAGTTCATTAGCTGAGAGCTGTTCGCCAATACCCGCTGTTTAAATTACCGACTTCATGACCAATACCCTGCAAAAAGTTTCCGCCCTGGATGCCGCCGATCCGCTTTCGGGCTTCCGGGAGCGTTTCTACATTCCGCTGGTCAACAATGCCGAGTGTATCTACTTCACCGGAAACTCGCTGGGGCTGCAACCCCGAAGCACGCAGGACTATGTGCTGAACGAACTGGAGGACTGGGCCAATTTCGGGGTAGAAGGACATTTCCACGCGCGTAATCCCTGGCTGAGTTATCATGAACTGTTTCCGCCCTTGCTCGCACCTATTGTGGGTGCTCTTCCGGAAGAAATCGTGGTGATGAACCAGCTCACCGTCAACCTGCACCTGCTGCTCACCACATTTTACCGACCTGATGCCAAACGCTACAAGATCATCTGCGAAGCCAAAGCCTTTCCCTCCGATATCTATGCCCTGGAATCGCAGATCCGCCTGCATGGCTACAATGTAGATGATGCGTTGATTGAAATCAGACCCGATGAAGGGCAACAGGTGATTACAACCGAAGCTGTTTTGTCGGCCATTGAAGCCAATAAAGACAGTGCCTGCCTGATTATGCTGGGCGGTGTGAACTACTACAACGGACAGGTGTTCGATATGGCCGCTATCACAAAAGCTGCGCACAAGGCCGGCATGTTTTCGGGTTTCGACCTGGCTCATGCCGCAGGCAATATCGAATTGCAAATGCACGACTGGGGAGTGGATTTTGCCTGCTGGTGCAGTTACAAATACCTGAACAGCGGACCCGGCGGTGTTTCGGGTGTCTATATCCATGAGAAACACGCTACCAATACGAGCTTACCACGACTTGCAGGTTGGTGGGGGCACGACAAACAAACTCGCTTCAACATGGATCGGGAATTCGTTCCCATTCCTACTGCCGAAGGCTGGCAACTCAGTAATGCGCCGGTATTGAGCATGGCCGCGCACAAAGCCTCGCTCGATATTTTCGCCGAAGCGGGCATGGAAGCGCTGCTGCGCAAAAGCCGGGAGATGAACAAACTGATGATCACCGTCATCAGCGAAATCAATGAAACGCTGGGCAAACCGTTTATCAACAACATCACCCCCGACGATGCCCGTGGCTGCCAGACCAGCCTGCTGCTCGACCATCATGCCCGCGATATTTTCGACGCCCTGACCGGACACGGTATTCTGGCCGACTGGCGCGAACCCAATGTGATTCGTGTGGCGCCCGTTCCCCTGTACAACACATTCACCGACATCCATAACTTTGGCCAGATCCTGCTTCACCTCTGCAACGTGGTGAATGAAAAACAGGTTGTGTAAAGAAATTCAGCGCATGCCCAGACAAGTCATCATCATCGGAGCCGGACTGGTAGGTTCATTGTTGGCCATCTACCTGCGCCGCCGCGGTTATCCGGTCACCCTATACGAACGAAGGCCTGACATGCGCCTGCAATCCATGAGTGCCGGGCGGTCCATCAACCTGGCCCTGAGCGACCGCGGCATCCTGGCTCTGGAAGAAGTGGGCATCATGCCCGAGATCAGGAAAATAGCCATCCCCATGCACGGAAGACAGGTGCATACGCCCGACGGAAAGGAGCATTACCAAGCATACGGTAAAGAAGGTCAGTTCATCAACTCGGTGTCAAGAGGGGAATTGAATAAGAAACTGATGGACCTTGCAGAGCAGGCAGGGGCCGTCATCCACTTCAACGAACGTTGTGACAAGGTTGACTGGAAGCAGCGGAGCATCCGGTTCGAAAACACGCAAACCGGACAAGTACACCAACATCAATTCGAACTGCTGTTCGGAAGTGACGGCGCTTTTTCAGCGGCACGGCTTTCTTACCAGTTGCAGCAGGACCGTTTCCAATACCAGCAGCATTATATCGATTTCGGATACAAGGAACTGAGCATACCTGCCGGGCCCAACGGCAGCTGGCAGCTGGAGAAAGAAGCCCTGCACATCTGGCCCCGTGGCAACTACATGCTGATCGCCCTGCCCAATCCCGATGGCAGCTTCACCTGTACCTTGTTCTTCCCCTTTGAAGGCGATCCCTCCTTCCGTTCGCTCGACACGCCTGAGAAGGCCGCCGAATTTTTCCGCACCACTTTTGCCGACGCCTATGCCCTGATGCCCGAATTTGACAAGGAGTTCGCCGGCAACCCAACCGCCTCGCTGGTGACTGTGCGTTGCAAACCCTGGGTTTTGGGCGATTATTTCGCATTGATTGGCGATGCGGCGCATGCCATCGTCCCCTTCTTCGGCCAGGGCATGAACTGCGGTTTTGAAGATTGCCGGGTACTGAACGGGCTGATTGACACATACAAGGAAGACTGGTTGCAGATACTGCCGGCCTACGAACAGCTGCGCAAACCGGATGGAGACGCCATTGCCGACCTGGCACTGAACAACTTCATCGAAATGCGCGACAAGGTGAACGACCCGGTCTTCCTGCTGCAGAAAAAGATCGAGGCCTCACTGCACCAGCATCATCCCGACAAATGGATACCCGCCTATGCGCAGGTGACTTTCAGTCCGCATATCCGCTACAGCGAAGCATTGGCCAACGGGCTGAGGCAGCAGGCCATCATGGACCGCATTATGGTAAGACCGGATATTGAACAGGAGTGGGACAGCGAAACAATACGGCAACTGATTCTGGCAGAAGTTGAACTTAAAGGTTAACCTACAGGAGTGTTTTCCGTTTTGCCAACATACTTTCAGCTATTGAAGGGCGTAACAAGGTTTTGTCTAATTTTAATACCATGAAAGCCTATACAGACACTTCCGTTATCGGTGGCTGCTTTGATGAGGAGTTTAAAAAATGGAGCAATGCTTTGTTTGCCGAATTTGTAGGTGGACCAAACAGATCATGTTATCGGACCTGACTCTTCAAGAACTCGAGTTTGCAAGGCAAGAAGTCAGGGAAAAGGTAAAAGAAATCCCTGATCGGTTCCAGTTTGCCATCGGCATCACCGACGAGGCGATTCAACTTGCCGAGACCTATATCAACGAAGGGGCTTTGACTAACAAATCCTACAATGACGCCCTGCATATCGCGCTTGTAACGTTAAACAATTCGGAAGTGTTGGCCAGTTGGAACTTCAAGCACATTGTAAATCTTGACCGTATCAGACTCTACAATTCAATCAATTTC
>CAZZLI010000003.1:0-66384 GCA_964655055.1 uncultured Ferruginibacter sp. | reverse complement strand
CGGCTATCACATTGGCATTCTACGGGAAAATTTTTGGGCTAAAACCAAAGTCACTTTCGTGTCAGATAAAAAAATTTCACGCAGAGCCCGCGAAGGAAACCGGCAAAGAAAGCGCAAAGAAAAGCCGGGCAAGGCCCGGCTTTTTTATCATAGTCTTCATGTAATCATTTCAATCACAGTTCAGACGAAAAAGTTTCAAAGGTTTCTGGTTTGAAGGTTTGAGGTTGGCCCAGAAGGAAATTCATGCACAGCTACCATTCCTCAACCCGGCTTCATTTACCATTTAAAATTTACCACTCAACATTTTTACCGCGTCACCAGCCTGAACCCGTTTCCATGGATATTCACAATTTCAATGCGGTCATCTTCCTTCAGGTACTTCCTCAGCTTGGCGATATACACGTCCATGCTGCGCCCGTTGAAATAGGTATCGCTTCCCCAGATGCGTTTGAGGGCGAGTTCGCGGGGCAGCAAATCGTTGCGGTATTCGCAAAGCATGCGCAGCAACTGGCTTTCCTTGGGTGAAAGCGTGGTGGTTTTTCCGCCCTGGCTCAGTTCCCGCAAACGGGGATTGAAATGAAAACCGCCCAGGTCGTATTCCGCATTCTCCACATCGCGGTGGATTTCCTCGTTTCGTTTCAGTATGGCTTTGATCTTATGCAACAGCACCTCGCTGTCGAAAGGCTTGGTGATATAGTCGTCGGCCCCCAGTTTGTAGCCCTGTATGATGTCTTCCTTCATGGTTTTGGCGGAGAGGAAGAACAGCGGCACATCGGGATTGATGTCGCGGATGGCTTCCGCCAGGGCGAAACCGTCCATGTTCGGCATCATCACATCGAGCAGGCAGAGGTCGAATTTCTCCCGCTGGAAAGCCGCAAGACCGAGCCGGCCATCGCGCTCCAGTACGATTTCGTAGTCGTTGAGTTCAAGATAATTCTTGAGCACGGCGCCCAGGTTGGCGTCGTCTTCGCAAATGAGCAGTTTGGGTTTTACGGTATCCATGGCAGTTGTTTTGCACAAATTAACGGAATTGCGGACATCCCCTCAGACGGCACAACTAATTTTTTGTTAAAGCATCGTCTTATCTTGTGTGAAAATCTTTTTACCATGGCCGATTCCAATACCCCAGCTGCATCGGGTGTCGCAGGCGGAATCCTGCGCACACTCCGGCGTTTTCTGCTCTACGCGTTCCTTCTCCTCCTTGTTGTAGGTGGCACCTGGTTCTGGTGGAAACACTACTATGTTTTCGGTGAGGGCGTCAAATCGGGCGAGTTGAATTACCTCGTCAAGAAAGGCAACGTCTTCAAAACCTACGAGGGCAAACTCATTCAAAGCGGATTCCGTTCCGGAACCACAGGTGCCATACAATCGTATGAATTCGAGTTTTCGGTTGCCAGCGACAGCATCGCCAACATCCTCATGCTGCACAGCGGCGGCTATTTCGACCTGCATTACCGCGAATATAAAGCGGCATTGCCCTGGCGGGGATACAGCCGATATGTGGTGGACCGAATTGTCAAGATGGGTGAGTAGGCCGATTGATTGTTCCCATACGAAAGTGACTTTGCCTTTACCCCAAAAAATTTTACGGATAATGCCGATGTGATAGCTGTTTGCGCCAATGAAATTGGTGCATTACAGATATCTAGGAGGTTTCAGGCCTGCAGCAGAAAAATCGCCGGTCGCTTATGCAGGTCCGGTGCCTGTTTTTTCCAGGCCATTACATTCAGCGTACGGATGAATTCCTGATCGCCGGTAAGATCTGCGGCAATGCAGAGTCTTGTTGTTCCCGCGCAGGTTTCGCAGATGGCCTGAAACAGGGCATTGTTGCGGTAGGGTGTTTCAATGAATATGCAGGTGCTTCCTTCTTTTTTCGACTGTGCTTCCAGATTGCGCAAGGCCTTGTTGCGCTCAGCGGATTCTATGGGCAGGTATCCGAAAAAACTGAAACGCTGACCGTTCATGCCGCTCGCCATCAGCGCAAGCAGTATAGCACTCGGGCCTGCAAGCGGAATTACACGCGCTCCGTTCTTATGGGCAAGGTCTACCAGCTGCTGTCCGGGATCGGCCACACCCGGACATCCGGCTTCGCTGACTAAAGCAATCTGTTTCTCTTCGGCCAACAGGCGTTTGAAGATAGCCTGTTGTTCGGAGTTGTCGGGATCGATTTCATGCCATTTGTAGTTGTCAATGATAATGGAAGCATCCACCGCCTTGAAAAAACGCCGCGTGGTGCGGATGTTTTCGGCGAATACCACCGTGCTGCTTCTGATGGCCGATACCACCGCCGGAGCGATGCTTGCCGTGGCACCTTCCGCCAGCAGGGAGGGAACCAGATAAACCGTTGCGGGCATGGTTACGGTTTTTGGGTTTTGTGAAAACTGATGGTGGCGGCAATGACCGCATAACTTGGTGCCAGCAACCAGCCCACAACGAAAATCAGATGCATCAGGTAGAATACCAGGCCATTGCCTATAGCCAGACCGCGGTGCCTGTTGATGAAGGCAATGCTTTCAGCGGGACTGAACTGTCGCCGTTCACAGCTATAATCCAGCATGGAGAAACCCAGATAATAACATTCCACCATCAGGGCAATCAACGGTGTGAACCAACCCGCCACCGGAATGAAGGAGAGCAGCAGGATGGAGATGACATAGACGGTTTGCCAGAGTGTATTGCGGAGCGCCAGACGGATACCGCGCACGATGTCTGTAAGCAACTGCGGCAGACTGAATGGAAAATCCTTGCCCTGCATGATGGCTTCCGTTTTTTCGCTCAGGTAGGCAAAGAGCGGAGAACCCAGGATCAGGAACAGGTATTTGAAAAGCGAGAAGTAAAACAGCATCAGCACCAGCTTTAGGATCACCTGCCCGAAGATGAACAGGAGCTTGAGCCAGCTGCTGTCGAGCGCATTCATCCAGCGCCCGATGCCCGTGGTTTCCAGTAGCTCCATAATCACCCAGTTGCTGCTTTTCCAGAAAAAATACATGCCGGTGCAGAACAGCAGGCAATAGATGATTCCGGGAATCAGGATCCATTTCCACAGTCGGTGCTTCACAATGAAGCGGTGGGCTTCAAAATACGATTGTACGGCAATGATGATTTCCTTGAGCATGCGGGGGAGCTGCTTGTCCAATAAATACAACAAAGCGGGCCTGAAATCCCCGCCTCGTCTGCAAGATAAGGCTTTTGCCGACCGCAACACCGAAGCCCGGCTTCTTGTTGCCGTTGGACGCACCGTCCTGCAAGTGCCTATTTCGGTGTACCTTGCGTGCGAAAATCAGAGGCATGAGTACAGCCGAACAGGTACTGAACGATGTGGTGATCAAATTTGCCGGCGATAGTGGCGACGGTATGCAGCTTACCGGCAGCCAGTTCACCAACAACACCGCCCTGCTGGGTATCGACCTGGCCACCTTCCCCGACTTTCCTGCCGAAATCAGGGCCCCCCAGGGTACTTTGCCCGGAGTGAGCGGCTTCCAGTTGCGCTTCAGCAGCGATGCCGTCTACACGCCCGGCGATGCCTGTGATGTGCTGGTGGCCATGAATGCCGCAGCGCTCAAAGTGAACCTCTCCGCACTACGCAAAGACGGAATCATCATTGCCAATACCGATGGCTTCGATACCAAAAACCTTCGCCTGGCCAATTATGCCGAAGGCGATAACCCGCTCGAAAACGGAAGCCTTGAAAGCTATCAGCTGATAAAGATCGATGTGACGAAACTGACGCGGGAAGCTCTGCGCGACATCAGCATGGGCACCAAGGAGAAAGACCGCGCCAAGAACATGTTTGTGCTGGGCTTTCTGTACTGGATGTACAACCGCGAAATGGAAAACACCATCGCTTTCCTTACGGCCAAGTTCGGTAAGAAGCCCGAAATCCTTGAAAGCAATGTGAAGGCGCTCCGTGCCGGATATCATTATGGCGATACCACCGAAACCTTCCGTACGCGCTACCGGGTGCCCGGTGCACGGATGGAGCCCGGAAACTACCGCTCTATCATGGGTAATCAGGCCCTGAGTTTCGGATTGATCGCCGCCTCACAAAAAAGCGGACTGCCACTGTTTCTCGGCAGCTATCCCATTACGCCGGCCAGCGATATTTTACATGAACTCAGCCGCCACAAGCAGTTCGGGGTGAAAACCTTTCAGGCTGAAGATGAAATTGCCGCCATCACTGCCGCTATCGGTGCAGCATACGGTGGCTCGATGGGGGTAACAACTACCAGTGGTCCGGGTATGGCCCTGAAATCGGAAGCCATGGGCCTTGCCGTGATGCTCGAAATTCCGTTGCTTATTATTGATGTGCAGCGTGGCGGACCCAGTACCGGGCTTCCGACCAAGACCGAACAAAGCGATCTGCTGCAGGCCTATTACGGGCGCAACGGGGAATGTCCCATGCCGGTCCTTGCCGCATCCACCCCCAGCGATTGTTTCGACGCGGTGTATGAAGCCTGCCGTATCAGTGTGCAGCATATGACACCGGTTGTGTTTTTAAGCGATGGGTATATTGCCAATGGTGCCGAACCCTGGCGCTATCCGCTTGCGGCCGATCTTCCGCCGATAGATGTGCGGTTTGCTTCTTCTGCCGATGCCGTCGACGGAAAATTTATGCCGTATAAAAGGGATGAGCGTCTGGTGCGCCCCTGGGCTGTTCCGGGTACTGCGGGACTGGAGCACCGGGTAGGCGGACTTGAAAAACAGGACATCACCGGCAACATCAGTTACGATAATGAGAACCACCAGCACATGGTGAAAACGCGTCAGGCCAAGGTTGACCGCATCGCCCTGCATATTCCCGAACAGCAGCTCGACAGCGGACCGGATAAAGGCCGTGTGCTTGTGCTGGGCTGGGGTAGTACCTATGGTGCCATCAAAACCGCGGTGACGCAGCTGCAGCAGGAAGGACTTGCCGTATCGCATGCACAGCTCCGCTACCTGCGGCCTTTCCCCCGGAACCTGGGCACGCTGCTCCGCAATTTCGACAGGGTGCTTGTGCCGGAAATCAATAACGGTCAGCTCATCAAAATCCTCCGCGATGTCTATCTGATTGATGCCATCGGCTACAACAAGATCAAGGGCGTGCCGATTACCAGTGGCGAACTGGTTCAGGAAATTCGCGGGCTGCTGCGGGGTTAGGTTTCTTGCAGATTCTTTTCGTTTATTTACTTTATTGTTTCGTCAGATAATTTCTTGATGAAATCTGTTTGAAAAGCGGGTCTACTGCTGCTGTTTTTTTTCACGCAAAGATCGCGGAGGAGAACAGGCAAAGTCCGCAGAGTGGCGTATGCAATTTCAGGAGAGATGCTGTCGATGCAAAGGCTCCCTTCATAGTCTTCATTCAATCATACCCATTATAGTTCAGACAAATTGCTTCACGTAAAGCCGGTCCGGTCGGACACGCCCAGTATCCGTCGCACAGGGAGGGAAAATTCCGGATATTTGACTTTTTGTCACACCCTTTCTCAGGTACATTTTTTGACATTATTTTCGCAAAACAAAAACCTATTTGATATGACTCCGGGAATAATCATGGTTTCGCTGGTATTCATGGTCATCGGTATGATCGTGCAGGCCCGACTGAAAAGCCGCTTCAAGGAATACAGCCAGTTGCCGACCACATCGGGACTTAGCGGTCAGGAAGTAGCCGAAAAAATGCTGCGCGACAACGGCATTTACGATGTGAACGTGGTGAGCGTGCAGGGCTTTCTTTCCGACCATTACGATCCTGTAAAGAAGACGGTCAACCTCAGTCCGGATGTATATGCCGGCCGCAATGTGTCGGCTGCTGCCGTTGCCGCCCATGAATGCGGACATGCCGTACAGCATGCCACCGCCTATTCGATGCTGATGATGCGCAGCAAGATGGTTCCGCTGGTACAGGTGAGCAGCAACCTCTCTCAATGGGTCATCATTGCCGGCCTGGGCATGATGGGCTTCGGGGGTGGCAACCAGACCGTCTTGTTGGTGGGTATCATCCTCTTTGCCGTAACCACCGCCTTTTCGCTGGTTACACTGCCCGTCGAGTTTGATGCTTCCGCCCGCGCCCTGCAATGGCTGCAGAAAGCCAATATCACCCGTCCGCAGGAACAGGAAAAAGCCAAAGATGCCCTGAAATGGGCCGCCCTAACCTATGTGGTTTCAGCCCTGGCATCGGTGGCCATGCTGTTTCAGTACATTATGATTTATCAGGGAAGGCAGCGCGATTGACGCCCGGATTCGCAGATCGTTAGATTTTGATTTCGTCGCCATGCCGGTCGAAGAACCGGAACTCTGTGAGGTGATAGGTGTTGTTGGCCTTCACGCGGATGCGCTGTTTGTATTTCCAGCTCCACTTACGGCGGATTGAAAGAAATCCGTTGGTGAGATAGGTATGGATGATGGGATTCACAGCAATGGTCAGTCCGCTGTGCTTCTGCATGATCAGATAGTTCAGATTCTTTTCGATATCGTCGGAAAGTACGATGCTTGAGGAAATTTTTCCCGTACCGCTGCAACTTGGGCAAAGCTCGGAAGTGTTTATGTTCACCTCAGGCTTCATGCGTTGCCGGGTGATTTGCATGATGCCGAACTTGCTGATGGGCAGGGCCGAATGCTTGGCGCGGTCGCTGGCCATCGCCGTTTCCATCGCTTCCACCAGCTTTTTCTTGTTTTCGGGCAGCTTCATGTCGATGAAGTCTACCACAATGATGCCGCCGATATCGCGGAGTCGCAACTGGCGTGCTATTTCGGCCGCAGCTTCAAGGTTGGTTTCAAGGGCATTCTGCTCCTGGTTGTTGCTGGCACTCTTGTAGCCGCTGTTCACGTCAATCACATGCAGCGCCTCAGTATGTTCAATAACCAGGTAGGCCCCGCTCGGCAGATTCACCGTTTTGCCGAATGCGGCTTTCACCTGCTTGGTGATACCGAAACTGTCGAAGATGGGTGAGCCGTTGCTGTAGAGCGATACGATCTCCGATTTTTCAGGAGCGATGCGCTGGATATAGGTCTTGGTTTCGGTGTATAGGTTCCGGTCGTTGGTGACAATGCGGTTGAAATCGGCATTCAGCAGGTCGCGCAGCATGCTGGTGGTTTTCGCCTGCTCGCTTAGGATCTTGGTGGGCGGTGTGGCACCACGCAGGTTGTTCTGGATCAGTTTCCAGGTTTCGACCAGCGAGAGCAGGTCTTCATGCAATTCGGCAGTCTTGCTTCCCTCTGCGGCGGTACGCACGATAACACCGAAATTCTTGGGCTTCACGGCTTCAATGATCTTCTGAAGTCGTTTGCGCTCTTCGGAAGAGTGGATTTTACGCGATACGGCAATCACATCGTTGAAGGGCGTGAGCACCACAAACCTTCCGGGAAGTGAGAGCTCGCAACTAAGCCGGGGCCCCTTGCTGGCAATGGGTTCTTTGAGGATCTGCACCAGGATGTTGGGCTTGCCGTTAAGCACCTCGGCAATCTTACCGGTTTTTACGATTTCCGGTTCCACCCTGAACTTGCCGAAATCGAAGGGTTCTTCCGATTTCTTGTTCATGCAGAGCTGGGTGAATTTCAGGATCGACCGTGCATAGGGAGAGAGGTCGGTATAATGCAGGAAGGCGTCTTTTTCGTGGCCGATGTCGATAAAGGCGGCGTTGAGTCCGGGAATGAGTTTGCGTACCTTACCCAGATAGAGGTCACCCACCGAGAAGGAAGCATCGGATTTCTCGTGATGCAGTTCCACCAGGCGCTTGTCTTCCAACAGGGCAATTTCAACGCCCTGCGTGGTGGCGTTTATGATCAACTCTTTGTTCAAGCGATACGCGGTTTACTGAAATCTACGGCTGCGGTTGTCCGGGATGCGATGCTGCAATAGGTTACGCCCGTATATGACGCTTTACCCTTGATGAAACAGCAGAAGGGGAGACCAAGCCTTAAATGACCGGGACGAATTATTTCTTCTTGTGGCGGTTCTTTCTTAAACGCTTTTTGCGTTTGTGTGTTGCGATTTTGTGACGCTTTCTTTTTTTACCGCAAGGCATGATTGAAATTCTTTATTTTATAAAAATTATTTCGAACAGTATTCTTCAGGTTATTTCAGCATCCCGATTCTTCGGTCGACTTCCCTGCTGAATTCGGGATTGTTGACCAGTTTCTTGCTGTAATTGTACCACTTCACCGCATTGGCCTTGTCACCCTTACCGGCATAAGCATCGGCCAGCCAGGACACCGCTTCCAGATTTTCGGGCATCCGGTTTACCACAAGTTCCAGCCTGCTTATGGCTTTATCGTATTGGGTAGATAGCACCCCGCCAATACCAAGTAGCTGCTGGGCCTGCATGTTGAGGGAATCCTTACGCACGATTTCCAACAGCATTTGAACCCCTTTCATCGTTTCGGAAGCCTCCCCCGCCATACCTGCACCGAAAATATGGCAGGCTGCAAGTTCGGCCTTCAGCGAATCGTTTTCAGGATTGAGGGCCCGGGCCTGATCAAACAGCTCGCGGGCTTTTTCCGATTTCCAGATCCGTTTCGGGGGGTCTTCTTCAGACCGCATATCCCTGAAAATTTGCCGGGCGGCAAAGGTGAGGCTTTTTTCAGACTTTACCAACATTGCCCCCTTGTGCGTATAAAAAACGAATAGCTCGTGGTTGTCAACGCTGTCTCTCCAGAAACCGGCCAGCGAGCCGCATGCCTGTTGCTGTTGTTCGGAACCGGATGCGTTTGCCAGCGCTTTTTCCAGTGAGTCGAGTAGCCTGGCCCTCGGGGTAGAAAGGGCTTTTTTTGCTGCAAGTGATTGCTGCTCAATATTATATGCCGGGGTTTCGGGTTTTGCAGTAGCCGGAACAGGTTCTTTTTTTCCGGTGGTCTTGCCAAAAACCAAAAGCAAGGTCAGTAAGGAGGCGCCGGACAGGAGGAGCAGAAGTTGATTTTTCTTCACCGGAAATTTTTGCTAAAAATACGACATAAGCAAGTTGGGTCGAAGAACGCCTGTTGCATATTGGCCGTTTTTCGGCAATAAAAAAAACTGCCGGTGGTTGCCGGCAGTTCTGCGTAATAAACTGATTTACAGTCGGTTAATCTTCAGCATGCAGGCTGGGGGTGGCCGACTCGTCTATTTTTTTGTTTTTCACTTCCTGCACAAATTCCTTGGCGGGTTTGAAGGCAGGGATGTAGTGCTCGGGAATTTCCACGGCTACATTCTTTTTAATGTTGCGGCCAATTTTGGCAGCGCGCTTCTTGGTGATGAAGCTGCCGAATCCCCTGATATAGATGTTTTCGCCTTCGATCAGCGAACGTTTGATTTCCTTGAACATGGTTTCAAGGGTAACCATGACATCCACCTTGGGAATACCGGTTTTATCGGCAATTTCACTGATTAGGTCTGCTTTTCTCATGGGTTGACTTATTTAATTGATTTTCAAGTGGTAAATTAATTAAATGGGCGATTAAAAATACTGTTGGTTGTTGATTATCAGGGCATTTTTTTTCGCTCAATCTTAAAACGCATAAAACGGAACTAAATTATGTAAGGGCTTAAAAATAATGGCCTGCGGATCTTGTTCAGGAACGGGCAATACCTCCGAAATTTGTTTCCTATGCAGGACAAAGATGTTGCCAAAAAATTCCGGAAAGGGCTAATGCACTGGAATAGCATTGAAAATCAACGGATTATGCCCTGGAAGGGGGAAAAAGACCCCTACAAGATCTGGCTTAGTGAAATCATCCTGCAGCAAACAAGGGTGGAACAGGGTACGGCCTATTTCAACCGCTTTGTCAGCCGCTTCCCCGATGTCCGCAGGCTTGCCGCTGCCGATGACCGGACTGTGTACAAGCTCTGGGAGGGACTAGGTTATTATAGTCGCTGCAAAAACCTGCTGGCAACGGCCAGGCATATCGCCGGACCCCTGAAGGGAAAATTTCCCGATACCTATCCTGAAATCCTGTCCCTAAAAGGCGTGGGAACCTATACTGCTGCTGCGATTGCTTCATTCGCATACAACCTGCCGCATGCCGTGGTGGACGGTAATGTTTACCGGGTGATTGCAAGGTACTTCGGCATCAGTCAGCCTTCAGACAGTACGGCGGGCAAAAAACTTTTTGCAACCTATGCGGCGGAACTGCTGGATTCAAAAAATCCGGGGCTTTACAACCAGGCAATCATGGATTTTGGCGCCACGGTATGCAAACCCCGGCAGCCGCTATGCTCAACCTGCGTGTTGCGGAAAAGTTGTTTCGCTTTCAGGGAAGGTATGGTAGATGCGTTGCCGGTAAAAGGAAAAAAACTGAAGCTGAGAGAGCGCCACTTCTTATATCTCATCCTCTCTTACAAGGGCAGGTTGTTCATGCACCGACGTACTGCCGGCGATATCTGGGAGAACCTCTACGAGTTCACCCTGATGGAAACCAGGACCTCTAAGGATTGGTCTCTCAAGCAACTGGATCGGGAGGTTCAACGGACTGTCGGACATGATGGGTTCAGTTTGGGGACGCTGTCGGAGCGCTACAGGCAAAAACTTTCCCATCAGGAAATTCATGCCCGGTTTTTACCGGTTAGGTTGGTCAGGGCCCCGAAAAGTTTTTCCGGAGAACCCATTCCGTTGAAATTGCTGCATACCCTGCCCCTGCCTGTCATCATCTCAAAATTCCTGAACGACAAAAAAATGTATCTTTAACCGAAGGCTTCGTTCCTCCTGCCGTTTGAGGATATCTTTGTTAAAAGTTGAAATCAAGAAATCATGAGAGGGGTAAATCGTGTGACGCTGATCGGGAATCTGGGCAAGGACCCGGATATGCTGTTTCTGGAAGGGAATATTCCCATCGCCCGGTTTTCGCTGGCTACTACCGAGTCGTACAAAGACCGAAGTGGAAAGCCGATATCGCAAACTGAATGGCATAATGTGGTACTTTGGCGCGGCCTGGCTGAACTGGCCCAGAAATACCTGCACAAAGGCAGCCTTGTGTACATCGAGGGTCGTCTGAAAACCAGAAGCTGGGAAGACAAGGAAGGGAATAAGAAATACGCCACCGAAATCGTGGGCGACAACCTGATCATGCTCGACAGGAAGCATGAGGGCAATACATCAGGCTATGATGTTCCCGGCGACCAGGGGCACGATGCGATGCCACCCCCTCAGGAGCATTGACCGGCACGCAGGCTAAGGCCCTTTGGTTGTGAAGGGCATTGTTCATCAAATACATAACTTTTGGAAGCGCATACGGGTTGGGGGATTTTTTTTCCGGGCATGGGTTCATTACTGACCATCACTCCTGCAGATTCAGCCGTTCTGGTATTTCTGGCCATTGTGTTGCTTACGGTTTCTTTCCTGCTTTCAGGATCAGAAGTCGCTTTCTTCTCCCTCACCTACAAGGATATTGATGTGTTGAAGAACAAGCAGCAGCCTGCGTTTCGCAGGATCGTGGTTTTGCTCGAACAGCCCAAGACCTTGCTGGCTACCATGCTAATTGCCAACAGCCTGGTCAACATCTGCCTGATCCTGATTGCCAATACCCTTATCAACGGTTGGTTTTCCTCCTTTGCCGGAAATTTCGCCATGATGTTCGCCATCAAAGTGATTGTGGTTTCGGCCCTGCTGCTTCTTTTTGCCGAGATACTGCCGAAAGTATGGGCCACACAACACAAGATCTGGTTTGCCAGCACGGCATCGCTGGTGGTGGAAATCTTCAACAGCCTTTTCATCGGTGTTGCCCGCAGGCTGGTGCGGCAGGGCGACCGGATTGAACGGAAATTTTCGCCCGGCAGTTCCGCAGGGCTCGATAACGACGATCTGGACGATGCCATCGACCTGCTTCCCGAACACGAAGCCACGCTGCAGGAAAAACAGATGCTCAAGGGAATCAGGAAATTCAGCGAAACGCCCGTCAAGCGGGTGATGCGTACCCGCCTCGATGTAAGCGGTATCAACCGGCAGAGCACCCTGGGCGAAGTGATTGCCCGGGTAGAGGAGCTGCATTATTCGCGGCTGCCGGTGTTTGAAAAAGATCTCGATGAAGTGGTGGGCGTACTTCACACCAAGGACCTGTTGCCCTTTCTCAATACAACACAGGAATCGGGTTTCGACTGGCATACCCTGATCCGCCCCCCTTTTTTCGTGCATGAACATAAACTCATTGAAGACCTGCTGCAGGAATTCCGCAACCGCCGCATCCATTTTGCCGTGGTGGTCGATGAGTTCGGGGGCACTTCGGGCATCGTAACGCTTGAAGATATCATGGAGGAAATCATCGGGGAAATCCGCGACGAATTTGACGAAGATGATTTTCCGCTTGAAAAAATCAGCGACCATGAATACCTCTTCGATGGCAAAATCATGATTAATGATGTGTGCCGTGCACTCAAAATCCCTTCCGACAGTTTTGATGAAATCCGTGGCGACAGCGATTCGCTTGCCGGGCTGGTGCTGGAGATTGCCGGAGCCTTTCCCTCCCTCGAAGAAAAACTGGTACACGACAACTATACATTTGTGCCGGTATCCATCAGCAAGAACCGCATCGACAAGGTAAGGCTCATCATCAACCCCAACGGTTGATCTTTTCCGGTAGCGCTGATTCCCTGATCGCGTTTCCCCTTTTTCAATACATTTGCGCATGAACTTTTTCACCCACCTCGGGCGCTATATCCTCATGCTCAAAGGCATGTTCACCCGTCCCGAGAACGGTAAAATGTACTGGAAGGAGTTCATGCACCAGTGCAACGAAATCGGCATCGGTTCGCTCGGCATCGTTTCCATCATTTCGGTATTCATCGGCGCGGTAAGTGCCGTACAAACCGCCTACCAGCTGGTCAGTCCCATCATTCCCCTCACCACCATCGCTCAGATTGTGCGCGACACCGTGATTCTGGAATTCGCGCCCACCCTGGTTTGTATCGTACTTGCCGGCGTGATCGGCAGCAAAATCGCCAGCGAGCTCGGCAATATGCGGGTCAGCGAACAGATCGACGCGCTCGAAATCATGGGTATCAATACCAAGTGCTACCTCGTGATGCCCAAGATCCTTGCCGCGATGGTTACCATTCCCATGCTTGTGGTGATTTCGATGGTGCTGGGTATCATCGGCGGACGTATCGCCGGCACCGCATCCAACATCCTCTCTGCGGATACGTTCGACCGTGGTCTGCTCATGAGTTTTCTGCCTTACAATGTTTTCTTCGCCCTGGTGAAGGCCTATACCTTCGCATTTATCATCAGCAGCATTCCCGCCTACTATGGCTATCATGTCAAAGGAGGGGCGCTGGAAATCGGCAGAAGCAGTACCAAAAGCGTGGTCATCAGCTGCATCATGCTGCTGCTGGCCGATTATGTACTGTCACAGTTATTGCTGAGTCGTGCCAACTGATCTCCATGATAGCGTTCACCCATATCCATAAGCAGTTCGACACCAAAGTGGTGCTGGAAGATGTCAGCCACGAAATGGAGACGGGCAAATGCAACCTGATCATCGGCACCAGCGGCAGTGGAAAGACGGTATTGCAGAAATGCCTGGTGGGACTTTTCGAACCCGACAGGGGCGAAATACTTTACGACGGCGTTCCCTTCACGAATATGGATGAGGAGAACAGGAAAGAACTTCGGCAGCAGATCGGCATGTTGTTTCAGGGTTCGGCCCTTTTCGACAGCATGACGGTGGAGCAGAACATCATGTTCCCGCTCGATATGTTCACCAGGAAAAGTTTTTCCGAAAAACTGCAGCGGGTCAACGAGGTGCTGGAACGCGTTAACCTTAAGGATGTGAACCGGAAATTTCCTGCCGAGCTCAGCGGCGGGATGAAAAAACGCGTGGGGATTGCCCGGGCCATCGTGCTCAATCCCAAATACCTGTTCTGCGACGAACCCAATTCGGGCCTCGATCCGCAAACCAGCATGGTGATCGATAAGCTCATCCACGACATCACCAGGGAGTTCAACATGACCACCGTGATTAATACTCACGACATGAACAGCGTGATGGAGATCGGAGAAAACATCCTCTACCTGTATCAGGGCCGGAAGGAGTGGAGCGGCAACAAGGAGCAGATTATCTTTTCGAAAAACGAGCTGCTCAACAACTTCATTTTTGCCTCCGAGTTTCTCCGCGACGCCAAGGACATGCGGATGCTGGAGGCACGGGGAAAAATCGCCAACGACCGCGATATGGACCAGCTCCTTTCATAACCCCTTTACCCTGCCTCATATCCCTGAAAATCAACCCGTTGTCTCCGGGAGCATTATACGCCTGAGCAATTCGGTCCCCGATGCCTCAAATCGCCCGGAAAAGCCTAACTTCGCTGCCCCGTTTAAAAACCCGGGGTATTTTTATGTCATTTCATTTTTTTAAACAATTAAACGCAGATGCACAGGAAGCGTCTTCCTCGCCCGAGGCTGAAGCTGCTGCGACAACAAATGTGCCTGTGGAAACAGCCGTTGCTGTTGATGAGGCACCCGTTCAAACCGCACACGACGATTTTGACTGGAGTGTCGACAAAAGGAATGTGACCAGCTACAGCAACGAAGAGAAGAAGAAGTACGATTCCGTGTACGACAACACCTTCCGTCAGATCAACGACGGTGAAATGATCCAGGCTACGATTGAAGCCATCACCAAGACCGACGCCGTGGTCAACATCGGTTTCAAGAGCGACGGTCTGATCTCCCTCAACGAATTCCGCGACATTCCCGGAGGCCTCAAAGTGGGCGATCTTGTGGAAGTGATGGTGGTGGAGAAGGAAGACCGCGACGGTAATCTGCACCTCAGCCGGAAGCAGGCCCGTACCACACGTGCCTGGGAGAAAATCATGGAACTGCATAAGACCGGGGATATCGTTACCGGTGTGGTTACCAGCAAAACCAAAGGCGGTCTTATCGTGGATGTGTTTGGCATGGAGACCTTCCTGCCGGGATCGCAGATTGATGTGAAACCGGTTACCGATTATGACCAGTTCGTGGGCAAGACCATGGAATTCAAAGTGGTCAAGATCAATGAAGCCATCAAGAATGCGGTGGTGTCGCACAAGGCACTTATCGAAAGCGATATCGAAGCGCAGCGCGCCGAAATCATGGGCAAGCTCGAGAAAGGTCAGGTGCTGGAAGGAACCATCAAGAACATCACCGACTTCGGTGCCTTCCTCGACCTGGGCGGACTCGACGGTCTGCTCTACATCACCGATATTTCCTGGGGTCGGATCAACCATCCCAGCGAAGTACTCAAGATCGATCAGAAGATCAATGTGGTGGTGCTCGACTTCGACGACGACAAGCGCCGCATCAGCCTCGGCCTCAAGCAGCTTACCCCGCATCCCTGGGATACCCTGGGCGAGCAGGTTCGCGAGGGCGAAGTGGTGAAGGGCAAGGTGGTGAATATCGAAGACTATGGCGCCTTCCTCGAAATCATGCCGGGCGTTGAAGGTTTGGTACACGTAAGTGAAATCACCTGGGCCAATACGCCGGTGAATGCCAAGGAATTCTTCAAGCTTAACGACGAATACCAGGCCAAGATCGTTACGCTCGACAAGGACAGCCGCAAAATGAGCCTGTCCATCAAGCAGCTTACCGGCGATCCCTGGAGCGATATTGAAGTGAAATTCCCCGAGGGAAGCCGCCACAGCGGCCTGGTGAAGAACATCACCCCCTACGGCGTATTTGTGGAACTGGCCACCGGTATCGGCGGTATGATCCATATCAGCGACCTCAGCTGGCTCAAGCGCTTCAATAACCCCAACGAATACACGAAAGTGGGCAACACCATCGATGTGATCATCATGAACATCGACAAGGACAACCGCAAGTTGCAGCTCGGACACAAGCAGATCGAGGAAGATCCCTGGAATACCCTGGAGTCGACCTTCCCGGTAGGCAGCATCCATGAAGGCACCATCATGAAGAAAGATGACAAGGGTGCCATCGTACAGCTTCCCTATGGTCTGGAAGGCTTCGCCCCCAACCGGCACCTGATGAAGGAAGATGGCAAGAGCCTTGTTGCCGAAGAGGTTTCCCGTTTCATGGTCATTGAATTCGACCGCAACGACAAGCGCATCGTATTGAGCCATACCCGCCTCTGGGAGCAGGCCATCGAAGAGGAGAAGCAGACGGTGATGAAAGAGAAGAAGGCCGAAGCCGAAGTGACCAAAAAGGCCGTCAAGAACCTGCAGTCCAAAGTCGAAAAATCCACGCTGGGCGATATCGGCGCTCTCGCCGACCTCAAAGCCAAGATGGACAGTTCAACTTCGGGTGATACCGGTGCGGCACCTGCTGCAGCACCCGAGGAGCCCAAGGCTGAATAAGCTGAGTCCTTTTCATAACGCATGTACTTTAATCCCATGGATCCGTCCATGGGATTTTTCTTGTCCGGCTGAATTGCGGTTGATTGATTAATTTGCCAGCCATTGATGGGCCGTACGAACAAATACCTGATGCTGTTTCTGCTGATTGCAGGGGGATTGATTACGGTTGTGCTGGCAGTTGTGTTGTTGGTCTTTTTACTCAAACTTTTTGCGGGTGTGATCGCTGCAGTTCCCGGCAGTGATGCGGCTTACCGGCTGATTGTGAGCCTGGTACCCTATCTTATTTACAGTCTGGCCTATTTCCTGTTGTTTCGCTACAGCAAAACAATAAATTCTGGCCACTGGGGGAAACCGGCTGCCCGGGTGCTGATGGTATTGGGAACAGGCATCTGTCTGCTTACAGCTGTTCTGGCCCTGATGGTGCTTTCCGGATCGAAGCATCCCTGGGCGGTGTTTTTTGATGCGCACAGTTATCTTTCGCTTACCGCACAAATCATCCTGTTCTTTTTCACGACGATGTTCATGGCGCTTGCCGGGGAGGAGAAATAAGTTGAAGATAACTACGCTTCAGGACCGGATAACGGCGTTGGGCTGATCAACCATTTTCACAGGCCACTGCAATCGCTTTCGCTGCCAGATATCCTGTGGTCCAGGCCTGCTGGAAGTTGTAGCCGCCTGTGATGCCGTCTGCATCGAGCACTTCACCGGCGAAATAGACGCCCGGCGCTTTTTTACTTTCCAGCGTATTGCTGTCGATCTCGTCGAGCGATACGCCACCGGCCGTAACAAATTCTTCCTTGAATGTCGTTTTGCCTTTTACGGCATATTCGTGGTTGCAGCAGCATTTTACAAGCAGGTTCTGCGCTTTCGCAGTCATGTCCGACCAGCGGGTGTGCCCGGGTATCCCGGCTTCACGAAGCAGGTGGTTCCAGAGCCGCAAAGGCAGACCGAGCGGACATTGGTTTTCCATCAATTTGCCCGCAAGTGAAAACCGCAGTTCCTGCAATTTTTCTTTCAGGCTTTGCTCATGGTATTCCGGCAGCCAGTTGATGACCGCTGTGAAATTCCAGTGTTTCTCCGCCAGTTCCCGTGCCGCCAGGGCCGACAGTTTCAAAATAGCCGGGCCACTCATACCCCAGTGGGTGATCAGTAAAGGGCCCTGTGATATCTGTTTTATGCCGCGGATCCCCGCAACTGCATGGGGAACGGTAATGCCCTGAAGTGCGGTTATCGGATCATCGGGCATGTTGAAGGTGAAGAGGGAGGGAACAGGCGCTGTGATGGTATGGCCGAGTTTGCGGATCCAGTCGTAACCGCTTGATTTGGGATAGCCGCCCGAGGCAATGCATACAAAATCCGCTTCGAGCTTGTCGCCGCTGCGTAATTCGATTTGCCAACGCTTTCCGTCAAAATACAGTTGTTCAGGCTCTGCGAACAGTTGAATGCGGATGCCCAGTTCCTGTACCCGTTTCATCAGGCAGTCGATCACGGTTTGTGAATTATCCGTATCGGGAAACATGCGGCCGTCGGCTTCGGTTTTCAATTGTACGCCCCGTTGGGCGAACCAATCAACGGTATCGGTCGTGAAGAATTGGCGGAACGCTTTTTTCAGCAAGGATTTCCCCCGCGGATAGGCTTCGAGCAGATCAGTCGGGCTTTCGCAGTTGTGGGTGACATTGCACCGGCCGCCGCCACTGATTTTGACCTTGCTGAGCAGCTTGCCGCTTTTTTCCAGTATTACCACCTGAAGGCCGGGCGCATGTTCAGCGGCATTCACGGCACAGAAGAATCCGGCTGCGCCGCCGCCGATGATCAACAATTTTCTGAATTCCTTTTTTTCCGGGTAGGTAGACATGGTTGAGAAGGCAAAAGACATGGTAACCCACCGGGTTATTCAAGGTCGTCAAAAGCGAACAGCGGATCAATCTGGGTTCCGGACTCCATTTCATAAACCGGTTTGATGATGCCATCGTGCAGATCGTAAACCCATCCATGCAGGTGCGGGTAATTGAACTTTTTCCACGATCGTTGAACAATCGAGGTTTTGGCCAGGTTGAACACCTGCTCCCTTACATTGATTTCAATGAGTTTGTTCACCCGGCTGTTCTCATCGGGAAGTCGGTCGATTTCACTGCGGTTTACCGCATACACATCTTTGATGTTTCTCAGCCATTTGTTGATGATACCGAACGAGTGTCGTGTCATGGCCGCTTTGACACCGCCGCAGCCGTAATGGCCGCAAATGATGATGTGTTTGACATGCAATACCTCCACCGCATACTGCAGCACGCTCAGCAGGTTGAGGTCGGTATGAACCACCATATTGGCGATATTCCGGTGAACAAAGATTTCTCCGGGCTTTGTTCCGGTGATTTCATTGGCCGGAACACGGCTGTCGCTGCACCCGATCCAAAGGAATTCCGGAGACTGGATTTTTTCCAGTCTGCTGAAAAAATCCGGGTCATCCAGAAGTTTTTCTTTGGCCCAGGCCTTGTTTTCGAGCAGCAGTTTTTCGTATTTATTCATCTGCGATGGCTTATTAGGTTGTTCAGCCCTGAAGGGACCTTGATACATTCTAGGAGGTTCCGGTTTTTTCAACCGGCGGATTGTTACCCGGCATCAACATTTGATGTGTCAGATTGTTCTCGTTTTTTTTCACATCGACCCCGATGTTCTTGCTTGCGGCATGTGTGATGAAATTGTTGACCTCTTCGATGATGTCCTTGTCGATGAAGTCGGCCCGGCTGGCATCAATCAACAGGTAAGTGTCCGACGGTAAGGAGCCGAGCATGCTTTTGATGAGTGGCTTGTTCAGGAACGAAACATCCCGTCTGAACCGCAGCAGGTAATTCCTCCCGTCTTGTACGATCAATACGGCCGATTTGAAATTGCTTTTGATGGTGAAAAGTATGCCAACGAGCAGACCGATACCGATACCCTTGAGGAGGTCGGTAAACAGGATGGCGACGATGGTCACAACAAAAGGAACAAACTGATCCCACCCCTCCAGGTAAAATGACCTGAACAAGGAAATTTTCGCCAGCTTGTAACCGGTGAACATCAAAATAGCTGCTAACGCACAGAGCGGAATCTTATTGAGTAATCCCGGAATCAGCAGGACACAAATGCAAAGAAAAATACCATGGAGGATGGTGCTTAATTTTGTTACACCCCCGGCACTCACATTGGCTGAACTTCTTACCACGACCGAGGTGACCGGTAATCCCCCGAGCAGCCCGGAAACCATATTGCCAAATCCCTGTGCCTTCAGTTCAGTATTTGCTGGTGTGATCCGTTTCAGGGGATCGAGCTTATCCACCGCCTCTATGCCCAAAAGGGTTTCAAGACTTGCTACGATAGCAAGGGTCAGCCCGGTCGTCCATACCCTGAGGTCAAAAATATACTTTGTATCGGGTAGGGTGAAAAAGCCGGCAAATGCTTTCAGGTTGGCGGCAACCGGCAAGGCGACAAGATGCTTTTGCTGCAACGACCACGACGGATACCGGTCAACCAGAAACTGATTGGCTGATGCGGCCAACACGACAATCAGCAGCGGGGCGGGAAGCAGCTGCAGCCCGGAAATTCGTTTGATCCGGGGCGACTCCCATACCCTCATAATGACGATGCCCGCGCAACCAATCAGCAGCGCAGTGGGGGTTATCTGGTCCGCCAGTCTTAGGATTGCGGAAAATGTATTTTGCCGGTCAATCTGGTTGAAGTTCTCATCTCCTTCAAAATCGGTTTCATAACCTGCAAGAAAGGGAAGCTGTTTGAGCATAAGAATAAGCCCGATAGCAGCAAGCATCCCCTTGATCACTGAATTGGGAATAAAATCGCCGATAATTCCTGCCCGAAGGAACCCAAGCAGAACCTGAATGGCACCCGAAATCACCACGGCCATCAGAAACGCTTCAAATACCTGCAATTGGGTGATGGCTCCGGAAACAATCACGGTTAGTCCTGCTGCCGGACCCGTCACGCTGAGGTTGGATTTGCTCAGCAAGCCCACGACAATACCTCCAACGATTCCTGCGATGATGCCCGAAAATAAGGGGGCCCCGCTGCCCAGCGCAATGCCCAGACAAAGGGGAAGCGCAACGAGCAACACGACGATGGAAGCCGGCAGATCATTTTTCCAACTGCTGAAAAACGAACCCTGTTCCGTCATTTTTTTATTTCTCGCTTTTTTTGGAAAGATATCGTTTTTCGGATGGAACCCCTGTGATGGAGAAAAAAGAGTGACATAAAGTGGGTGTCTAAAATCCGGACCGGGTTGGATTGTGGACCACGGGCCCTGTATGAGATCTTGAGTTTTGTTGGGGACCGGCTAGATGAAAACCATCTGGCCCGGTTCGAGCAGAGGCTGGTTTCGGAACCGCAGGATGATATTGGCCACGGTAGCCACATCCTTGCGGCAATAGAGCGCGATTCGTTCAAGGTCGTGCTCCTTCCAGTATACGGCCCCCACCTGGCTGCCATCGATATCGTCTTTTGGGGAAGGCACGCCCAGTGCCGCGGCCAATAGTTTGAGCGAAGTGAATTGTTTGTAATCGCCGAAGCGCCAGTATTGAAAGGTGTCAATAAGGTTGGTTTCCCAGGGCTTCCTGTTTTGCATATCCAGACAAGCCGGCAGCGAAAGTTGGTTGATGATCATTCTGCGGCAGAGGAAAGGGATATCGAATTCCCGGATATTATGCCCGGCAAAACACCATTTCTTTTGCCGGCTTCCGAACTGAGTCAGGGTTTCTGTGAATTGTAGAAGAACAGACCGCTCATCATCACCGTAAATCCCTTTCACCCGAAACGAAAGCCGGACGTCATCCCTATGGAAAAAACCGACACTGATGCAGATGATTTTGGCAAACTCGGCCATCACCCCGGCCCGTTGCGGATAAAAACCGGCGGCATCCGTATCCTGGGGCCTCGACCATGTTGTTTTTTCATCCCATAGGTTTTGCCATTCGGAACTGAGCTCGTAGAAATCCTTCTTTTCCGATACGGTTTCGATATCGATGACCAGCAGTTCTTCCAGCGGTATTGTTGCAATCATACGTATCCGTTTCGGACGACATCAACCGGGCGGAACAATCGACCGCCTTCATCGGATAAAATTATGGCAGGATGTGGAAGGAATTTCGGTATAAGCGTTTATACCCGTTCATTCAGGAATAAATCAGAATCAGAACGTCAGTCCGATAAATACCTGGATCGACTGGTTGCGCCAGGTTTCCTTGTTGTCGATGCCGTTGATGTTGGTGAAGCCGTACTTGTATCTTCCTCCGATATGGATCAGGGGCAGCTGCAGCCAAAGTCCGCCCATGGCGCTGAACTCCGTATTCTTGTACACCGTTGTGTTGTTGTTGACCAGCTGTTCGACATTTTGTTTGAGCAGGAAGTTGATGGCCGGTCCCAGCTGCAGTTTAACATGCTTGCTTTCCCCCACATTGATGTTGAGTAATACCGGGACTTCCATATAGGTCAGGCTGGCTTTTTTCTGCCCCCCGTCGCGGAACAGGTCGTCATAAATATCGGTGGGGTCGTCCGTGAATTCCCCTCCCGCCTGCACCAGGTTCACCTCCGGCTGTATGCCGAACCGCTTGCTGAAATTGAATTGCAGGAAACCGCCCAACTGGTAATTGTAGGAGAAGCCGGACTGGAAGGATTGCCCTTTGATCTTATTGACATTCACGCCGCCTTTTACGCCGAACCGGAAAAAGTTCTCACGGTCGGTATCGTCAAATTTCCGGGGCTTTTTTGTCTGTGCGATAGACAGGAGCGGTAATAGAAGAAAGGCAAGCAGGGCGAAGGTTTTGTTTGACATGGATTCGAATTGAGGGTTGACAGGAACGACGCTTATGCAATATACCCAATAAGTATTGTACGGTCAATTTTTAGCCTGTGGCTTCTTATCCTGTCTGATGAATTTTCCCAACAGCGGCAGATGAACCAGTTCTTTTCTCTCTACCAGTACAATGAACCGGCAATAGGCAAGCGTGAGCAGGCTGGCAACAACCAGTACAAAAACCGGATTGGGCCATAACAGGCTCAGGCCTCGGTGTATGAAGAAGAGCAGGGCCACAATCACCAGATAGGCAAGCAGTTTTTTCCAGGCATAGGGAATGCGATGTTGCTTTTGTCCCCACCTGAACGAAATCACCATCATCGTACCGTAACACAGGAAGGTTGACCAGGCACAGGCGTTAAAACCGAACCTGGGGATGAAGAGATAGTTTACCACAATGGTCACCAGCGAACCGGCCACGGTGATCCAGGCTCCGGCCATGGTTTTGTTCGACAACTTGTACCAGATGCTCAGGTTGTAGTAGATGCCCAGGAAAATGTTGGCAAAAAGCAGCACGGGCACCACCGATAAGCCCGACCAGTAGCGAGGCCCGATGAAATATTTCCAGACGGGAATGAAGAGCGCTACCACCAGGAACATCAGCGAAACCACAATCACGAAAAATTTCATGACGCGCGCATAAGTCTGGCCCGCATCCGCTTCCCGCGCCCTGCGGAAGAAAAAAGGTTCCGCTCCCATACGGAACGCCTGTATGAACAGCGTGATCAGGATAGCCAGTTTGTAACAGGCGTTGTAAATGCCCACAGCGGATTGCTTTTCTTCCACGGTACCCGGCATCCACCAGTTCAGCATCAGCCGGTCCAGGGTTTCGTTGATCATCCCGCCCAGTCCGGCTACCAGCAGGGGCAGCGCATACACCATCATGCGCAGCCATAAGGTTCCGTTGAACGTGGGACGTATCTGCAGGATCTCCCGTCCCAGCAGCAAGAGGGTGAGGGCCGACTGGATCAGATTGGCCAGCATCACATACACGATGGGGTTGGTTTCGCTGCTGAAAAAGGATAATACCCAGCTCTGCGGATTTTGCTTGGCCGCCGATGTACAAAAGCTCACGAAAAACCAGGTCAGAAAAACATTGATCAGAATACCGGAAATCCGGATGAGGGCGAATTTCACCGGTCGTCCCTCCTGGCGCAGCCTTGCGAAGGGAATGGCAGAAAGGGCATCGAGGGCAATGATGATAATGCCAAGCCGGATCAATTGGGGCGTTGCATCCAGCCCCAGCGTGCCTACAAGCCGATGCTGCTGCATCCAGAGCAAGAACGAAAGCAGGAGCGTGCTGAAAAGGAGCGACCATAGGGAGGTACTGTACACCGAGCGGTTGTGCCGTTCATCGGAAGAGGAAAACCGGAAAAACGCGGTTTCAAACCCGTAGGTGAAAATGACATTGAATACCGGAATGGCGGCATAGACCAGGGCCATCTTCCCGAAGTCGGCCGTTTTGATGACCAGGCTATAGGTCAAATAGGGCGTCAGCAGATAATTGATCAGCCGGGCCGCAATTGAACTCAGCCCGTACCATAAGGTTTGCCCCGCAAGTTTTTTGATTTCTCCCAAACGGCTTGGTATGTTTGAGCAAATTTACTCTTATCGCACCTTCCTGCAGATCAAGTTCCGGTGAAAAAGGTTTTCAACACCCTGTTCAAAAACCACCGCTTCCGGTAAGAGTTCATTGCTGAAACAGTAATTTAGCGCAATAATTTTCTTTGTTAATACTAATTATTTCAACCATGAAAAAATTTGTTTACACCCTGCTGATGACTTTTGCCTCTCTCTCTCTCTTCGCTCAGGCCAGGGTGACTACCGCCGAATTTCAGAAGACGACCCAGCCTGCCGTTGAGCTGGAAATGCCCTATCCGGAAAATGTGGTGTACAAAGCCATCGAGGAAAGGATGCAGAAAATGGGCTATAAGGGAAAAGACAGCAAAGGATATGTGCTGTACAGCGGGGTAAGGCTTCCTGAATTCGGCAACGAAACCTATGACCTTTATGTCAAAGCCAAGTCTAAAGGGAAAAAAGACAAGAACAGCACAACCGTGACCTTGCTGGTCTCTTCCGGGTATGAGAAATTCCTGGGCGATTCGGAGTATGACCGGGTCATGACCGATGCGAAACAATACCTCGCCAACCAGCTTCCGGCAGTATCGGCCTACGATCTTGAACTGCAGATAAACGACCAGTCATCCGCCACCAAGAAAGCCGAACAAAAGCTGGAAAAGCTGGTGAACGAATCGGCTGATCTGGCCAAGAAAAAAGAGAAGATTGAAAAGGATATTGAAGAAAACAAGCGGAAGCAGGACGAGCAGCGCGTGGAAATCGAAAACCAGCGCAAAATCGAGGAGACCCTAAAAGGCAAAAGGACCACCCGCCAGAATTGACATGAAAGATACTCCGACGGGTACAGCCCCGTTCAGGAAGCCGGCAAAAGACATCTGTTTTGTTTTTGCCGGTTTTTTGTTTCCGGTTGTTCAGAAGTGTATGTCCGTCTTGAAATCCCGGCCGTTGGGAGGCGGTGCATATCGTGTGCTTTTCAGCAGGGTATCGTCGCGAAGGGTATGGAGGAAGGAAATCAGATCCAGCTTCATCTGGTCGGATATGCGGATTTTCTTTTTCAGCAGCGGGTCGATGTAAGGACTTGCCGTATCAATCCGGTTGCGGTAATGGTCGATAACCTGTCCGAACCCGTAAAAGCGTCCGTCGTGCATATACGGCGCCGAAACCGTGATGTTGCGCAGGGTGGGGGTTTTGAACTTCAGGGTGTCGGATAGCATTTTAGTCACCTGCATCCTGCCGGCATCTTTCAACCTGGGTTTGAGCGGTAGGCCGGTATTGTGAAACAGGTTGTCGGTGAAGAGGGGAGCCTTGTGGCAGCTGTTGCAGTAGATGTTGAAAAAATCGTAGCCGGTTTTTTCACTTACCGTGAAGCTGTCTTTTCCCGTCATCACCCGGTCGTATTTGGTATTGTACGATTGGATGCTTCCTGTGAACTGGGCCAGTGCGCGCAGCATCCGTTCACTGTTGATCGTTTCGTTGCCGAAGGCGGCTTTGAACATTGCGGGATATTCCCCGTCCCGCCGAAGTTTGGCCATCACACCATCGATTGTTTCCGCCATTTCATTGGGTGCCGTAATCGGGGCCAGGGGCTGGACTTCCAGATGGTTGATGCCGCCATCCCAGTGCATCTGTCGCATCCAGGCGAGGTTGATCAGTACCGGGGCATTCCGGGTGGTAAAGCCGTTGTTGAAACCATGGCTCAGGTCATGCTCAAAATGGGCAAAGGAGGCGAATTGCTGATGGCAGCTGGCGCAGGCGAAATTGCTGTCGCGGCTCAGCCGGGTGTCGTAGAACAGCTTTCGCCCCAGTTGAAACCCCTCCTCGGTAAGGGGGTTTTTGGCAAAAACTTCCGGATAGGGTTTGGGCCAACCCCTGGGAACAACCAATTTGAAGGGATGGGGTGCGAAGCGCTCCTGCACAAAAGCACAGAAAACGAAGGCAAGAAAAACTGCCGATATGGTTCCTATGGTTTTCAATTGATTTACCCTGCACCGTTCAGAACGGGATAATACATAAATGCAGTGCCTCTTGGTTTGGTTTTATTGGGTTAAAATCCGTAATAAATTTTTATAGGTTAGATAATCTTTTAATGATCTCCTCTTCGCTTGGAAGATATTTTGCATAAGTTTCCGGCAGTTCTTCGTATCTGTTAAACGTAGCTACGCCCAAAGCATCCTGATTATTGGCAAGCATGTATTCTACCATCAATCGGTCTTTGTTTTTGCATAAAATGATACCAATTGCAGGATTATGGTTTTGCTCTTTTATCTTGTTGTTTACCAATTCCATATACCATTTTATTTGCCCCACATCTTTAGGGTCGAATTCTCCTGCTTTGAGTTCAAAAATCACAAAACAATTGAGCTTGAGATTGAAAAACAGCAAATCAATAAAATATTCCTTCTCGTGAAAATCAATTTTGAACTGGCGTCCTACAAAAGCAAAATGGCCACCCATTTCAGATAAAAATTTCACGATATTGGTCACAATGGCGTTTTCCAGTTCCTTTTCACTAATAGGTAAATCGGGATTGAGTAATTCAATGTTGTAATCATCTGCAAATTCCCAGGCCACCTGAGCTTTGAGTTCCGGCGAAACGGTTGCCTGAAAATTATTCTGTGCCAATGCCTGATTTTCGAAGTGATTTTTTTGGATTTTATCTATCAAATCCGTTTTAGACCAGCCCATTTGTTTGGTTTTCCGCAGGTAGTATTCTATTTGTTGGTTGTCTTTACACTTTTCTAAAATGAGGCAGTTTTGTGTCCAACCAATTTCTGCAACCAGTGGTTGCAGTTTTTCATTTGACGAATAAAATTCATAAAAGTTTTTCATGTTCCAAATGTTCCGAGCTGAAAAACCTCTGATTCCGGGATGCTCGGTTTGTAAATCTTTCGAGAGTTGCTCTACAACAGATTTCCCCCATTTTTCACTTTTCACCTTTTCACTTACGGATTTCCCTATTTGCCAGTAAAGAGCCACCGTTTGTTTGCTGACGGTTTTGAGCATTTCATACCGGGCAAGCTGAATTTTTGAAAGGATTTCTTTCAAAAAAGGTTGGTAATCGATGTGTTCTTTTCCTTCCATAGTACTTTAAGTTATCAACATACTCATTTGGGCATCAACATTTTCTTACTCCGTATATACAATTTTTAATCAACGTGCTGTCTGTTGGCGATTGGGTAACGGGTATGAATATATCCGGGGGTATCCAGCTTTAGACTTGATGTATTGCGTTATGGTGCTAAAAATTTCTGTTTTACAACGTATGATTTGTAGTCGTTTCAGGTCGCTCATAGCATGTTGCCTAACGCTGTCCCTCTTACTTTAGTTGTGTTGGGTTAATTGGCATCGGGGCTGCAACTTCCGGTCGCTCTAATCCCGCTGCCAGGAATGCCGCGATCGGTTTTGTTTTCGTTCGGCCTGTTTTTTCTTCTCATCAATCCGCCGTTGCCGGGCAGCTTTTCCCGGACGGGTCGCTTTCCGGTTTTTGGGTACAATCAGCGCCCTCATTACAAGATCGTTCATCAAGCGTACAACTATCGCCTTGTTACCCAGCTGGGTCCTGTCTTTCCGGCTACGCACCATCAGGTATCCCTCGCCGTTTATTCTTGCCGCCAGCAATTTTTTTACCCGCTCCTTCTCTTCCTGACTCAGGAATGCGGAGTCATCCACCCGCCAGCTGCCGATAACCATGGTTTCCACCTTGTTGACATGTTGCCCACCCTTTCCCCCGCTGCGGGCCGTCTGAAATTGTATCTCAGTGCTGATATCCATATACGAATTTACGATTATCGGCCAAGCCGGGCGCAAGCCGTTGAAACTGATGGCAGTCGGGTGAGAGATCAACCCCAATAGACAGCCCGGACTGAAACCTCGGACTCCGTTGGTGGAAGCAAGGCGCTTTGGCATTATCTTGCGGCCGGATCTGAGGAAGGGTCGGATTCATTATCTTTATGTTTTGTTCAAAGGCATGGCCTGACAAGGTTCATAGCCGTATCGTCAACTGATGGCTAACGCGATATATCATTCACTGGCATCCCGGAAAAAAGCAGGGAAAAAGTCGTTTGTGGTGCTTATCGATCCCGATAAGGTCAACGATAGCAGCCTGGAATCGACCATAGCCCTTGCCGCAGAAGCCCGTGTCGATTATTTCTTTGTCGGCGGAAGCCTGGTGGTATCCAGTTATCTCGATGAATGCGTGCAGCTCATCAAAAAATCCTGTACCATTCCGGTTATCCTGTTTCCGGGAAGTCCCGGCCAGTTGAGCCGCTATGCCGATGCCCTGCTCTATCTTTCCCTGATCAGCGGCCGCAATCCCGAACTGCTGATCGGCCAGCATGTTATTTCGGCGCCGATGGTGAAAAAAAGCGGATTGGAAATCATGCCCACCGGGTATATGGTGGTTGACGGAGGTGCGCCCACAACCGTATCCTATATTTCAAACGCCAGCCCCATTCCGGCCAACAAGGAAGAGATTGCGGTATGTACCGCCATGGCGGGAGAAATGCTGGGCATGAAACTGATTTATATGGATGCGGGAAGCGGGGCGCAGAAACCGATTTCGGAGCACATGATCGGGGCAGTTTCCCGATCCATAGAAGTACCACTGATTGTCGGCGGCGGCATCACCGATCCGGAGAAAGCCTACCTCAACTGCCGCCACGGTGCCGATGTGATTGTTGTAGGTAACGCCATTGAAAAAGACCCCTCACTCATCAGGGAAGTTGCTGCTGCCGTACATTCTGTGGCAGTAAAAGCATGATTCTTCTTTCGGATTTATCCTTGAATTGATGCCGTAACACCGGAGGATACCGGTTGCTTCTTTTTAAACATAACCCTGATTTGTTGCGCGATGGCGGGTGCATCCAGCCCGATTTCCTCATACAATTGTTTGGGTGTTCCGTGTTCAACCAACCGGTCGGGGATGCCCATGATGTGCAGGTCGGTTTTATAATTGTACCGGCTCATGAATTCAAGAACCGCGCTGCCAAATCCGCCCTGTATGGTACCGTCCTCCACGGTGATGAACTTTTCGAAACGGCCGCAGAGTTCGTGGAGCAGGGCTTCATCCAGCGGTTTGGCGAAGCGCATGTCATAATGAGCCGGATTCAATCCTTCAGCCTGAAGTTCCCGCAGGGCGGCTGAAACGAAATTGCCCGGATGTCCGAACGACAATACGGCCAGCCCTTCTCCATCTTTCACTTTTCTGCCCTTGCCGATTTCAATTTCTTCGAACGGGGTTTTCCATTCCGGCATGACACCTTCCCCACGCGGATAACGGATGACAAAGGGCAGTTTGTTTTTTTCGAGCTGTGCCGTGTACATGAGGTTGCGCAACTCCTTTTCATTCATGGGAGCGCTCACAATCATGTTGGGAATGCAGCGCATATAGGCGATATCGTAACACCCGTGATGGGTGGGACCATCTTCGCCTACCAGACCGGCCCGGTCGAGGCAGAAGATGACCGGTAGTTTTTGTATGGCCACATCATGCACCACCATGTCGTAAGCCCGTTGCATGAAGGAGGAGTAGATGTTGCAGAATACCCGCATACCCTGGGTGGCCAGTCCGGCGCTGAGGGTTACGGCGTGCTGTTCGCAAATGCCCACATCGAACGCGCGGTCGGGCATTTTCTCCATCATGTATTTCAGCGAAGAACCGCTGGGCATGGCCGGGGTGATGCCCATGATTTTTTCATTCTGTTCGGCCAGTTCGATGATGGTATGTCCGAACACATCCTGATACTTGGGCGGCTGGGGAACCGGAAAGGTCTTCTTATGGATTTCTCCGGTGACCTTGTCGAACAGCCCGGGGGCATGCCATTTGGTCTGGTCTTCCTCGGCCAGTTTATACCCCTTCCCTTTAACCGTGATCGTATGCAGGATCTTGGGTCCGGGTATTTTTTTCAGGTCTTCCAGCGTGTCGATCAGTTTCGAAATGTTGTGGCCGTCGATTGGTCCGAAATAGCGCAGGTTCAGCGCTTCAAAAAGATTCGAGCGGCTGTTCACCACACCCTTTACGCCTTCCGTGAGCTTATGCGCCATGCTGCGGCTGAAATTTTTTCCTACCGGAAGTTTGCCCAGCATGTTCCATACCTCGTCTTTCAGTTTGTTGTAGGTAGGTGAGGTGGAAATATCGGTCAGGTATTCCTTGAGCGCGCCCACATTGGGATCGATGCTCATGCAATTGTCGTTGAGGATGATCAGCAGATCGCTGTCGGCCACACCGGCATGGTTCATCGCTTCGAAAGCAAGTCCGGCGGTCATGGCCCCGTCGCCGATTACGGCTATCGATTTGCGGTTCTTTTCCCCCTTCAATTTTGCCGCCATGGCCATGCCCAGAGCCGCGCTGATGGAGGTGGAAGAATGCCCAACGCCGAAGGTATCGTACTCGCTTTCACTTCTTTTGGGGAATCCGCTTAGACCGTTGTATTTCCTGTTGCTGGTGAAGCGGTCGCGCCTACCGGTCAGGATTTTATGGCCATAGGCCTGATGCCCCACATCCCAGACCAGCTGGTCGTAAGGGGTATTGTACACAAAATGCAGGGCAACGGTAAGTTCCACCACACCCAGGCTGGCCCCGAAATGGCCTCCGTGAACGCTGACGATGTCAATGATGTACTGCCGCAATTCGTCGCAGACCTGATGCATCTGTTCCTTGCTGAACTTTTTCAGGTCAGCCGGACTGTTGATCTGGGCCAGAAGGGCTCCGGGGCGTATTTCCATGATGCTGTGTTTCAGCGTTAAAGGTAATTTTTTTATCCGTAACCCCGCCGGATAAGCGATCGGGTGGAATGTAGTTCGTCGAAAGGGTTTCAGGAAATCAATCCGGCAACACGGGGAGTGCTTGGGTATTCCTTTTTTTCGCCGCTACTTCGGAGTTTGATGAGGTGAGCAGCGCTTCGAGTGAAAATGGTAAGGCCTCTGCCATTTTTTCTTCGAGCATATCGGCAAAGGCTTCAAAATAATCTATCACATCTTCTTTTTTATTGCGCTTCAGCCAGCGGAATCCGCCTTTGAGATGCTGCAGTACAGCCCGGTCCGAAAGGTATTCGACATGCCGCATGTCAGTCGGTGTGAGTCCGATTGCTTCAAGATGCCGGGCAATCAGGTCAAGCGGTGAACCGGTGGAGGGACAATAGGATTCGAAGAGCTCGGTCCATTCACCCGTTGATTGATGGGCGGTCCGGCGGAGTTCGCTTTCCGAAAACGGTGTGATGGTTTGAAGCAGATTGCCACAGTTGCATGCTCCGTGATGTCCCCAGGCATAATGCGCACCATTGCGCAGGCGAGCTGCCGTTTCCCGGAGTGCGGTTATGAGTTCTGTTGATGCGTGTGCCATGGTATGAAGATACTTCGGATAACAACCTGTGGCGACTTTTGTTCAAGAGAAAGGCCAACCTGCCCTTTGGTTATCAAACCACCAGATTGATCATCTTGTCTTTCACAAACACGATCCTTTTGGGAGATTTACCCTCCAGCCATTTTTGGACCACCTCGTTTTGCAGTACCAGTTCCTCAGCCGATTGCTGGTTGGTATCGGCAGGCAGGTCGATATTGGTCCGCAGTTTCCCGTTTACAGAAACCGGATAGGTACGCGTGGTTTCCACAAGCAGCCTGGGGTCATATTCCGGGAAAGCCGCATCAAGCACCGAACCGGTGTTGCCCAGCTGCTGCCAAAGCTCTTCGGTGATATGCGGTGCATAGGGAGCAAGCAGCACCAGCAGCGATTGCAGGATATCCTTCTTATGACAGTTGTGTTCAGACAGTTCATTCACACAAATCATGAAGGCGCTCACGGCGGTATTGAAACTGAAGCGCTCGGTGTCTTCCCCGATCTTTCGGATGGTTCGGTGCAATACTTTCAGTTCGGCATCCGTGGGAGTATCTGTGTTGGCGATGAAACCTTTTTTCTCGTCGTAAAACAGGCGCCACAGTTTTTTCAGGAAACGGTGCACGCCCTCGATGCCCTGCGTGTCCCAGGGCTTGCTTTGTTCCACGGGCCCCAGAAACATTTCATACATCCTGAAGGTATCGGCGCCGTACCGGTTGCACAAATCGTCGGGGTTGACGGTATTGTACTTCGACTTCGACATTTTTTCCACCTCAACGCCGCAGCGGTACATCCCCTGTTGTTTTTCGGAGCAACGCAGACCGTCTTCGCCGATAAAGCAGGCATTTGCTGTTTCCGGTTTCCAGTTGCTGAACGCCTGTTGATCGAGTTCGGTGCCATCCACAAAACGAACATCGGCATGCAGGGGCGAAATGCTTACTTCAGCCCCCGTAGGTCGGAGCGTATTGAGGGTTTCGGCAGGAAGTTTTTTGCCCAGCCATGTCCACCAGTTTTCGTCAGCATGCATTTCAGTTTTTCCCGTTTCATAGATTCCTGCGGAGATGAAGACAGGCCCCGGGCTTTCAACGGCCTCCACGCCATTGAGCCGGTACACAAAGCGGCTGCTTCCCTGGATCATACCCTGGTTCAGCAGTTTTTTGAACGGCTCGTCGAAGCCGATATGCCCGAGGTCGAACAATACCTTGGTCCACATGCGGCTGTACAGCAAATGACCCACAGCATGTTCAGTTCCGCCGACATACAGATCAACCTGATTCCAGTAATCGCTGACGGAACGATCGCAAAATGAGGTGTTGTTATGCGGATCCATGAACCGCAGAAAGTACCAGCTGCTGCCTGCATATCCCGGCATGGTGGAACTTTCCCTGCGGCCTGCGGGTTGCTTGCCGTCTTCAGCAATGTTGATCCATTCGGTGATATTGGCCAGTGGTCCTTCGCCTTCCTTGCCCGGACCATAAGTATCCACATGCGGCAGGGTAAGGGGCAATTCGTCCTTCTGAAGCGGATGGGCGATCTGTTGTTGCCATACGATGGGGAAGGGTTCGCCCCAGTAGCGTTGTCGGCTGAAACCGGCATCGCGCATCTTGTAGTTGATCCTGTGGATGCCGAAGCCTTCCTGTTCAGCAAGTGCAATGATGGCCGCAGCGGCATCACGCATGGGCATACCCGAAAACCTGCCGCTGTTTTCAAGCAGGGCATCTTTTGTGGGATTGGCCTTTTCTCCGTTGAACTGTTCGCCGATGATGTTGGTGATGGGGATGGAGAAGTGTTGTGCAAAACGGAAATCGCGTTCATCGCCGCAGGGTACAGCCATGATGGCGCCCGTACCGTAACCGGCCAGCACATATTCGCTGATCCATACCGGGATCTTTTTTCCGTTGAATGGGTTAAGGGCATAGGAACCGGTAAAGCAACCGCTGATTTTTTTCTCGGCCATGCGGTCCACATCGCTGCGGCTTTTCACATAGGCCACATATTCCGCCACGGCAGCCTGTTGCCCGGAAGTGGTGATCTGTTCAATCCAATCGAGTTCGGGTGCCGCCACCAGGAAATCCACACCGAAGACGGTATCGGGTCGTGTAGTGAATACCGTTATCTTCAGATCGTTTCCGTCAAGGTTGAAATCGATTTCGGCACCTTCCGAACGGCCGATCCAGTTGCGCTGCATTTCCTTCATGCTTTCGCTGAAATCGACCTGTTCCAGTCCGCGCAGCAGGCGTTCAGCATAGGCGGTGATGCGCAGGAACCATTGCCGCATCTTCTTTTTGACAACGGGATGTCCGCCGCGCTCGCTTAAACCGTTGACCACTTCGTCGTTGGCCAGTACGGTACCCAGGGCCTCGCACCAGTTGACTTCACCAATCTTGCTGAACGCCAGGCGGAACTCCATCAGAATCTCTTCTTGCCTCATTTTGTCGAATGCGTTCCATTCGGTTGCACTGAAGCGGAAGGTTTTTCTTTCGATAATTACGGAACCGCCTTCTTCCTCGAACCGCTTCACCAGTTCGGAAACGGGGCGGGCCGCATCGGCGCGGGTATCGAAATAACTGTTGAAGAGTTCCAAGAAAATCCACTGGGTCCAGCGGTAATAGCCGGGGTCGCTGGTTCGGATTTCTCGGCTCCAGTCGTAGCAGAAACCGATGCGGTCCAGTTGTTTTTTGAATGTCTCGATATTCTGTTTTGTGGTAACGGCCGGATGCATTCCCGTTTCCAGCGCGTATTGTTCAGCGGGCAACCCGAAACTGTCGAAGCCCATCGGGTGCAGTACATTGAATCCCTTCAGCCGCTTGTACCTGCTGTAAATATCGCTGGCGATATAGCCCAGCGGATGGCCCACATGCAAACCGGCACCGCTGGGGTAGGGGAACATGTCGAGCACATAACATTTGGGCCTTTTAAGGTCATGCGTTACGGCATAAGTCCGGTTGGTCTTCCAGTGTTCCTGCCATTTCTGTTCTATCTCGCTGAAGCGGTATTCCATTTTGCCTGTTGTTAATGATTCAACTGCTCCGGGTAAACCCCAGCCTGTTATCGGGTATTACACTTTCCTTAGGAAAACTGCATTTGCCGGAAAAGGAAATAATCAGGGGTATTCGGGGAGTTTCGGGAGCCGTAAAAGTAAGTCAAAGCCATAAAAAATCATTTACTTTGCGCTATTACCGGTTGTAAGATGCAGTTGATGCAGCGACCGCTTTGTATAATTATTATTCTCTATGTCCTTATACGGAAAATCTGTTTCCGCCAAACGCAGCAAACCTTCCTACGGCTATGCTATTGTAGGGGTTGCGTTGGTCCTTTTCCTGTTCGGCATCGTTGGCTGGTTGTTCCTCAACCTCCGCAAATCTGGGGAAATGTTCCGTGAAAACATACAGGTGCATGCCTGGGTTTCGCCCTCGGCGCCCAAAAAAGGGATCGACTCCCTACAGAATTTCATTGCAGCGCTTCCCTATGTGAAATCGGTGGAATATGTCACCAAAGAGAAGGCCATAACCAAGTGGAATGCGGAAAACGACAGTTCCTGGAAAAAATTCATCAGCAACAATCCCCTGCCCGAAAGCATCGATTTCTTTGTGAAGGCCGATTATATGAACAGCGATAGCCTTTCCCTGCTCAAGACCTCGCTTGAAGAAGGGTTTCCCACCGTAATGTCCGAGTTCCAGTATCCTACCGAAACAGTAGGTTATGTGAGTTCCTATACCCGCTATATTGCCGCAGCTATCCTGCTTTTCGCCATCATCATGTCGGTGATTGTGATCATTTCCATCGACAATACCATACGGCTGGCCATGTATAGCAACCGCTTCCTCATCAAAACGATGCAGATGGTGGGGGCCACGCGCAGCTTCATTTCGCGGCCGCTGACCATGCGCGCAATCCTGAACGGCGTGATTGCCGCACTCCTGGCCATTGTAGCCCTGTTCGGATTCATGCTGCTGGCCGAAAGTTTTGTGCCCTGGCTCAGGATGCTGCGCGATGGCCGCAACATGTTACTGATCATTTTCGGCATTGTCACGCTCGGTATCGTGATTTCCTATGTGAGCACCAGCCGTTCTGTATTGAAATACCTGAAAATGAAACTCGACGACCTCTATTGATCGCATCTGCAAATTTTGCTTTTTATGAAAAAAAATGAACCGGCACTGGCAACCCAAAAGATGAAAAAACAATCAGGCAACCCTCTTTTTGACCGCAGCAACTACCTCTGGATGGGTGTGGGTGCGCTGATGATTGCACTGGGATTTTTTCTGATGGTGGGCGGTAAAAGTGCCGATCCTGCAAAATTCAACGATGCGGAAATCTACAGCACCACCCGCATCACCATCGCTCCGCTGCTGATCATTGCCGGCTTTCTGGTGGAAGTATTCGCCATCATGAGAAAGCCGCAGTCGGAAGCCTGATGCGTCCTGCCTTTTCCCGAATTATTCACTGTCTCCAGCATTTCATATGACAACCCTGCAGGCCATTATCATTGCCATTGTTGAAGGCCTGACCGAATTCCTTCCCGTTTCCTCTACAGGCCATATGATCATCACCCAGAAGTTGCTGCAGCTTCCCGATACCGATTTTGTAAAACTCTTCACCGTGGCCATACAGCTGGGGGCCATCCTTGCCGTGGTGGTCCTTTACTGGAAAAAATTCACCGATTTCCGGCGTTTCGATTTTTACCTCAAACTGGCCCTGGGCGTATTGCCGGCGCTGTTGCTGGGTTTTTTCTTTGCCAAAAAAATCGATGATTTGTTGGAAAGCGCCCTTACCGTTTCAATCACCCTGCTGGTTGGGGGCGTTGTTCTCCTGTTTGCCGACCGGTGGTTTACCGGAGGTGATATTGATGATGATGAAAAAATAACCGGACCCAAGGCTCTGGCCATCGGTTTCTGGCAATGTCTTGCCCTCGTTCCCGGAGTGAGCCGCAGTGCAGCATCCATCATCGGCGGCATGCAGCAGCAACTTACCCGTAAAGCCGCAGCCGAGTTCTCGTTTTTTCTTGCCGTACCCACCATGCTGGCCGCCACCGGATACAAGATGCTCAAATACTGGAAGGATTATGGCGGCTTCTCCTCCTCCGAATTAAAATTACTCGCCGTAGGCAACCTGGTAGCCTTCGTGGTTGCTGTTCTGGCCATCCGCTTCTTCATTGGATTTGTACAGCGTTACGGGTTCCGGATCTGGGGTATTTACCGGATTTTAGCGGGACTTTTGATGCTTGCCCTGATTTATAGCGGCCGTCTGTAAGCGATTTTCCTCATTTTTATCCTTCCGGGTTCTGTTTTATTGCAAAAAAAACATAATTGTATGTGCAATAAAATCGGGCAGTTATCGTTTAGATGACACGGGAAAACATGTTTTTTCGGGGGATAGCGGTTACATTTGTAATCTAACCCCCTGCAGAAGCCTGTTTTTTCGTAAAAGTTCAATGTTACAGGCGGATGATGCGGAGCCCCCGATTCAATATCCCAGTTTCTTATTCCGGGTCTGAACAAACCCATTTCCGGTCCTTGCCCCGGCCATCGTGCCGAAGCTTGGCGGAGTTTTGGTATGAAGGCAAGAATCGGGTCTGAAGTTTAGGGGGAGAAAAGGCAGGAATACCCGAAAAACACTCATGAATCAAAACAAATAGGTAAACAATGAAAATCTTAATCACAGGAGCAGCAGGTTTTGTAGGATCGAATCTTTCCAAGTGCCTTCTCGAGCGGGGGCATGAGGTCATCGGTATGGACAACCTCAACTATGGTTTTTTGCGCAACGTGGAGGTAATCCGCAACCACCCCAAATTCCAGTTCATCGTGGGGGATATCGCCAACCCGCTCATTTTGAAAGACGTTCGGGCCGATATCATCGTGCATCTGGCTTCGCAGAAGATTCCCCGCTACACAAATGCCCTGCGCACGCTGGAGGAAAACTACCTGATGCTCCGTAATGTGGTGCATAAGTGTATTCTCGACAAATCGAAGATCCTCTTTGCTTCCACCTCGGATGTCTATGGAAAGAATCCTAACATTCCCTTTGCCGAAGGTTCCGACCTGGTGATGGGCCCCACCACCGTGAAGCGCTGGGCCTATGCGCTTTCCAAAATGTACGGTGAGCAGTATATCATTGCCAATCACGACGAATACGGGTTGCCTTATACCATTACCCGCTTTTTCGGTTCCTATGGACCCAACCAGAACCTGACCTGGTGGGGCGGACCCCAATCGGTATTCATTGAGAAGGCCTATAAAAATGAAACCATCGACATCCACGGCGACGGTAACCAGACCCGCACGTTCACCTATGTGGACGATACGGTAAACGCCCTCGTGGCTTGTATCGAGAGCAACAAGTCCGACAACGAAATCTTCAATACCGGACCCAAATCGGATACAGAGATATCCATCAAAGACCTCGCTATACTCATTTGGCGGTTGATCAACGGCCCCGATTCGGAGCCTAAACTGAACTTCATTCCCTATTCCACCTTCGGTAATTATGAGGATGTGATGCGCAGGGTTCCGGATATTACCAAACTGAGTACCACACTGGGCTTCAAGCCGGTCTGGAATCTGGAGGACGGACTGATCCGCACCATCGAATGGCAGAAGCAGTTCATGGTAAGATCCTAAGCTGTTTGTCTGAAAGACGGTATTCAATTTTCTGAATCGAAGAAATCCGGAAACGGTATGCAAGCAAAAAAATGGGGAATTGTCGGAGGAGGCATCATGGGTATGACCCTGGCCCACCGGCTGGCCCAACAAGGGCATTCGGTGACGATTTACGAGGCCGCACCTGAACTGGGCGGTCTGGTAAGTTCATGGTCGATGGACGGCGTGGAGTGGGATAAGTTCTACCATGTCATCCTGCTGTCCGATTTTCGTACGCGGAGTATCCTTAAAGATATCGGTCTGGAAAACAACCTCGAGTGGGTGGAAACCAAAACCGGATTCTACATTGAAGGGAAGCTGCATTCCATGTCCGACACCATCGAGTTCCTCAAGTTTCCCACGCTCAACCTGTTTGATAAATTCCGACTTGGTCTTACCATCCTGGTTGCATCGCGCATCAAAAACTGGAAAAAGCTGGAGCAGGTGCCGGTAACCGAATGGCTGCGGCGCTGGTCGGGGAAAAATACCTATAACAAGATCTGGCTGCCTTTGCTGCGGGCCAAACTGGGCGACAGTTACAAGCGCACTTCGGCCGTATTCATCTGGGCAACCATACAGCGGCTTTATGGTGCAAGGCGCAGCGGACTCAAAAAAGAGATGTTCGGTTTTGTGACCGGCGGGTACAAGCAGGTGATTGAAGCCTTCAAAAAAACATTGACCGATGAGCGGGTAAAAATTCACACCCGGACTCCGGTTAACGAAATACGCACCGGAGCCGACGGAAAACCTGCCATCGTGCATTCGGGTGGATCGGCAGATTCTTTCGATGAGGTGATTGTCACCCTGCCTTCTTCCATGGCGGCGCAACTTTGCACCGGACTTAGTTCCGCTGAAAAAGAAAAGCTCAACGGGGTGGAATACCTGGGCGTGATCTGCATGGCGGTATTGCTGCGCAAGCCCATCAGCGAATTTTACATCACCAACATCACCGACGACCGGTTCCCCTTTACCGGGGTGATTGAAATGACGGCACTGGTTGACCCGAAATATCTCGGCGGGAACTCGCTGATCTATCTGCCCAAATATGTGGTGGCCGATGATCCGCTGTTCGACAAGCCCGATGAAGAAATCCGGAAATACTTCCTCGACCATTTCCTGCAGATGTATCCGTCGCTCACAGCGGCCGATATAGTTTTTGCCGGCGTGGCTAAGGCCAAGCATGTGATCACCGTGGCCCGTCTGGGTTACTCCGACAAGCTGCCCGGCATCCGCACTTCAGTACCGCATGTGTATGTGGTGAACACATCGCACATCAAGGACGGAACCCTGAACGTGAATGAAACCGTGCGGGTGGCAGAAACCAAACTGGAAGAAATTTTGAACGCTTAATAGCAAATGCCAATGGGTAAACAGAAGCTGCCTGCCAGTATCTCTCTTGATCTCGACGACCAGTGGTCTTATATGAAAGTGCACGGCGACGATGGATGGGAAAGCTTTCCCTCCTACCTCGACGTCTTTCTGCCGCTGGTGCTCGATGTGCTCGACAAGCTCGACGTGAAAATCACCTTCTTCATCGTGGGGCAGGACGCCGCCATCGAAAAGAACCATAAGGTGCTGCGCAGCATCGTGGAACGGGGTCACGAAGTGGGCAATCATTCCTTCCATCATGAATCGTGGCTGAAGACCTATTCCGCCGAAAAGATCGACAATGAGATCCGCATCGCCGAAGAAGCCATCCTGAAGGCCACCGGCGTACGCACAAATATGTTCCGCGGGCCCGGCTTCAGCTGGAGTTACGACCTGCTTAAGGTGCTAAAGAAGCGCAACTATATTTTTGACGCTTCCATACTGCCTACCTACATCGCTCCGCTCATGCGTCAGTATTATTTCTGGAATTCCAAGCTCACCAAAGAGGAAAAGGAGAGCCGCAAAGAACTTTTCGGGTCTTACAAAGAGGGTTTTTATCCGCTAAAGCCCTATCAATGGGATCTGGGTAAAGGGGAAAAGCTGCTGGAGATTCCGGTGACCACCATGCCGTTTTTTAAGCTGCCATATCACCAGAGCTATCTGCTCTATATCAGCAACGTGTCGGTGGGACTTATGAAATTATATCTGTGGGTATCGATTTTTTTGAGCAAAATAACAAGGACATCGCCCAGTTATCTGCTGCATCCACTTGATCTGATGGGAGCTGACCATGTTCCTTCCCTGTCTTTTTTCCCGGGAATGAATATCCGGAGCGAGCGCAAACTGAAAATCTTTGAGATTGCCATCACCATGCTCAAGAAGCATTTCGACCTGATGCCGATGGAGGCGTTCACCAAAACACTTTCGGGCAAACCGCTAAAAACCAAAACAATCCGGGGCGACTGAATCGAAAGTTGCCTTTAAAAATATGACCGAGGAAACTGACAAGCAGATACCCCTTGTGGTCGATATGGACGGCACCCTCATCAACACCGACCTGTTGATGGAGGGTTTTGTCGCGTACATCCGTAGGAATCCTTTCCGTATCTTCTATTGCTTCATCTGGTTGCTTCAGGGAAAGGTGAAGCTTAAGAACCAGATCTTTTCCCGGATCGACTTCCCCTATCAAACCCTGCCCTTCAACCAGTCGCTGCTGCAGTTTCTGCGCGAGCAAAAGCAATCGGGCCGCAGGCTGGTGCTGGCCACCGCATCTCCATTGGCGGCCGCGCGGTCAGTTGCCGCTATGCATCCGCTTTTCGATGAGGTTTACGGAACCGATGCGGTCAACCTCAAAGGAAGCAACAAACAGGCCATGCTGAGCGAAAAGTTTGGAGCACAGGGATTCGATTATGTGGGCAACTCCTATGCCGACCTGCCGGTTTTTGCCGGAGCGCGCTATGCTTATCTGGTCAACGGATCGCGCTGGCTCGAGCGAAGAACCGGTAAGGTTTCACGGCTGAAGAATTACTGGCCGGCCGACCGGCCGAATTTTCTGATTTCCTCCGTCAAGGCAATCCGTGCTTACCAGTGGGTGAAAAACCTGCTCGTATTTGTTCCCGTAATCACTTCCCATTCCCTGGGTTCCGGTAATTCGATCGGCAAGGCTTTTCTGGCTTTTCTGGCCTTCAGTTTCACGGCATCCGCCGGATATGTCATCAACGACTTTTTTGACCTGAAATCCGACCGTATCCATCCCCGAAAATGCAAAAGGCCTTTCGCTTCGGGCGACCTTTCGCTGGTGGCCGGAACCTTTTTGGTGATCCTGTTGCTGCTATGCGGTGTTGTAACCGGTGCTCTGCTCAGCTGGCATTTTCTGGCCTTATTGTTTATGTATTTTGTCTTGTCGCTTATCTATTCCGTAGTCTTGAAGCGGCTGGTATTGCTGGACGTATTCGTGCTTGCCCTGCTCTATTCGACCCGTGTCGTGGGCGGTGGTGTGGCTACCGATATTCCCATCTCTTTCTGGCTTATTGCTTTTTCCACCTTCCTTTTCCTCAACCTGGCTTTTGTGAAGCGTTTTTCGGAGTTGATGAAGGTGGAAGGTACCTCTGGCCTCCTCGAGCGCGGGAGGGAATATCTCAGTGACGATTTGCCCCTGCTCCGTTCCATGGGTGTTGTAAGTGGTTTCGTTTCGGTGGTGGTTTTCTCACTCTATATCAACAGCCCTGAAATACTTCGACTCTATACCCATCCTAAATTCATGTGGGGTATCAGCCTGCTCTTCCTGTTCTGGATCTGCAGGGTATGGGTGGTTACCAACAGGGGAAACATGACCGATGACCCCATCATTTATGCCTTGAAGGATAAAGTCAGTTATGTTATTTTCATACTGGTAGGATTGCTGTTATGGATGGCTACATGAGCAGAAAATTGCTCTGAAATTTAAATTATCTTGATGAATTGGAGCGAATGGATACGGTCGATCTGGCAACAGCCTTTCACGGCGATGGCGCTTGCTTCGGCTGCCTGTTTTTGTTTTTATCAACAGCGCAGAGAGGGCGGCCCTTCCGCAAAACTGTATTCCCTTCTCTCCCGGGTTATCTTGTCTTTTGTTCTCGTTTTCTTTATTGCGAAACTGGTAGAGCGTTTAAACCATCCGGCCGTTTTTGATTTTTCCGCTTTTTATTTATACGGCAAGGCTGCCGTATTTGGATATGATGTTTATAATCCGGAGCATCTGGGCAAGGTCTTTTCGGGCTTGTCGGATCTGCCTCCGCTCGATTACCGTGAGTTTACGGAGGAAATCGTGCAAACGGGTGCCATGTATCCTCCGCCTTCCATGTTGTTGTATGCGCCTTTTGGTGCAATGACGTATCCGGTTGCCGAAAAAGCCTGGATGGTATTCACCTGGCTTTTCCTACCGCTCTGCATCCATCAGATCTTCCGGATATGGTTTTCTGACCAGGGGTCGAAGGGATGGATACTGGTTGCCACCCTTGTACTGCTCCTGGGTGCTTCCCGCCAAACGGTTCAGTTTTTACAGACGAATTTCATCACGCTTTATCTTTTGCTTTTGATGAAGCGCTATGAGCATCGTCCGATTGCCGGCGTATTTCTGGCGCTGGGATTTCTGGTAAAACCCTATATGGCTTTTTTCGGACTGGTTTTTCTTTTCCGGAAGCAATGGAAGGCACTGCTGTACGCTGCGGCAACGGGATTGGCTTATGGTCTTATCACCCTGGGAATCTGGGGAAAGGGAATCTTTCTCACTTACCTGTTCGACAATCCTTCCAAAAGGCTGCCTGCCTGGGTATTCCAGGAGCCCATCAACCAATCGCTGCTCGCTGTGATGCTTCGGTGGAAACTGATTACACTCGAGAACTCCCTGCCCTACACCTTGCTCTTGTTCTGCCTGTTGCTCCTGACGCTGTTTGTTCTGTATTGGCTCAACCGTAAAAATAGGGCGGAATGGCACTGGCCTGTTGTGTTGCTGGCTGCTTTGCTGATTTACCCGGGAACGTTGAGTTATTACGGGGTGATGTTGCTGTTTCCCGTATTTCTCCTGATGCGCGAAGGCGGTTCGTTTGAAGTACACCTCCTGCTGAAAACAATTTTGACAGGATTGGTTTTTCTGGTGGCACCGGTTTCATTGTTTACCGCTTTGGTTTTTTTGCTTTGTTCGACCTTGTCCTATTTCCTGATTCAGGCCTCATCTGCAAAAAAAATTCAGCCGGGTTATCCCGGCGTAAAATAAATCTGCCCAAATGGAGTTAATGAATATTGCATACGAAGCAAGTTGTTTGAGTCCCAAGGGCATCGTAATCAATTAGTTATATATTTGTTCCGTAAAAAACCGATCAATCATTCCGTAATTGTAAACGTTCAAAATTCGATGGATACCACTGGCAAGATTTTAATAAGCGTCATACTGCCCTGCTATAACGAGGAGGCCATTCTTCCCGGAAATCTGGATGTGGTGATCCGCTATCTGGAAAGCAAGAGCCATAAGTACAACTGGGAAATCCTGATTGTCAACGATGGCAGCAAGGATAAAACGGGTGCTATCGGCGATGATTATGCCCGGCGCCGGCCGGAAGTACGGATCATCCACCATCCCGTGAACCTCAACCTGGGTATGGCCTTGCAGACGGGTTTCCGCAACTCGGCGGGGGAGGTGATTGTGGTGCTGGATGTGGATCTGAGCTATTCCGTGGAATATGTGGAACAGATGGTGGATACCCTGGTTGCCAATGCCGCCGATATTGTAATCGCCTCACCCTATATGAAGGGCGGAAAAGTAACCGCCGTTCCCTTCCAGCGCCGTGTCATGAGCAAATGGGTGAACCGCTTCATGAGCTTTGCCGCACAGGACAAATATTATACGTTTACCGGAATGGTTCGTGCCTACCGCAGGGAGTACATACTTTCCGTAAACCTGAAAACCCGCGATTACGAGATGATGCCCGAAATCATCTACAAGTCGATGATCCTTCGTGCCCGGATGATCGAGATTCCTGCGCATCTCGACTGGACCGAGCAGAACAAGTTCAAGGGGAAACGCACATCAAGCCTTCGGGTATTACGCAGTTTCTTTTCCGGGCTGATGTCGGGCTTCATCTTCAGGCCCTACATCTTCTTCATGGGCATCGGTGCAATCCTGCTCTGTCTTTCCCTTTACCAGTTGGTCTGGCTATTGTATGACACGCTTTCCTATATGGGTGAACTGTACCGTCAGGTGCCCCATGTGGATTACCCGTTCTCGGAGAGTCTTTCAACCCAGTTCAAAAAGAATCCGCAATCCTTCCTCGTGGGCGGTATCACCTTTCTGGCTTCCATACAATTTCTAGGCCTTGGATTCCTCTCGCTGCAGAACAAGCGCTATTTCGAGGAAATGTTCCATCTGGGTACTTCGCTTCGGGTGCAGCAGTCGGACGGAAAAAAATCTTCGGCTTGAACAGTGTAAAACCACGGTTCCAAAAAAGCAAACGATTAATTAAATACCGGTAAGGGCTGCTTGATACCAACCATAAATCAGAATAGGCCATTCCAAGTGCCATCGGAAAAAATAAATATTCACTCATGAAAAACAGCCGGATTTTTGATCGTCCCTGGCTTCTTTTTCTGCCGGTTCTGTTCGTTTATCTCATCTTCATTGTTTTTACCAGCAGCGCAGGCCTTCATGGCGATGAAGTGCGCCACATGAATTATGTGCGGAATCTTTCACAGGGCTTCTTTTCTCCACCCCCTCCCCATGTAGACCTGGAAGTGGGTCCGGGCTATCCCCTTTTCCTTTTGCCGTTTTACCTTCTCGACGCACCCTTGCTGATCATGCGCTTGTTGAACGGCTTGCTTTTGTATGGTTCTCTGGTTTTTTTATATGCTGCCCTCCGCCGTTTCGTTTCGGTAAAGATCACGTTGATGGCCTCCTTCTTTTGGGCGTTTTATTTTAATGCCGTTGACTATATCGGTTTGCTCTATTCCGAGTCGCTCGCTATTTTTTTGACTACGGCTTTTTTATATCTGGTTGCTGAGTTGTTGCATGCAAAATCCCGTGCCGGTTCCATCCGCCTTGTTTTATTATCCGGCATTACCTTGTCCTTGCTCATCCTGACCAAGTTGATTTTCGGGTATGTACTGTTGTTGCTGCTGGCGGGCATGCTCCTGCTATGGTTATTTGACCGGAGGAACAGTCATTACCAACCTTTGCTACAGTTGCTGCTGGTTGCTTTTTTATGCGTGTTGCCGTATCTGGCCTATACGCTGTCATTAAGCGGACGCTATTTCTACTGGGGCACTTCGGCCGGTCTCAATCTCTATCCGATGTCTTCCCCCTTTGAGGACGAATACGGAAGCTATATGCCCGGTCCTACCGATACAAAGGATGAGGATGTGGTATCCCTGACGAATATAGGTAGAGAGAAGGCAAAGGGTGGGGGATTGAATCTGATCAACAGAACCGTTTATGTGTCTTCGTATATGGACTCCATCAACCGCCGCCACAAGGCCGATTATGACACATTCGACCGGTACACCGGAGTTGCCCGTGATGATGCCTATAAGCGGAAAGCGATGGAAAACATCCGCAATCATCCGGTAAAATTCATCCGGAACTGTTTCAGCAACCTGGGAAGAATCTTCTTTAACTTTCCCTATTCGTATATGCCGCAAAAGCCTTCGACCCTTGCTCGGTTGCCGATGAGCGGTACGCTTTTGCTGTTGATGTTGATCGCCGTTTACCCGACGCTTGTCAACTGGCGACGCCTTCCCTTCGCGGTTCGTTTTTTATTGTTGTTCACCCTCATCTACCTGGGCGGCAGTATTCCCGGATCGGCGGAAACACGGATGCTGACGACTGTTGTTCCTGTTCTGCTGCTCTGGCTTGCTATCGTCCTTAGCCGGACCATCAAACTCGACTTCAGGCGCTGGAAGGACTGAGATCTTTTTCCCTTGCTTCGGCAAAACCCTCTTTTCAAATCCGGCTGAATAATTTTCCTTACTTTCATTTCTAAATGCCGTTAATCGGTATCAGTTGAACTTTGATGCAAACCGCCGACAAAAAGACCATCAACGGATGGGCCATGTACGACTGGGCCAATTCGGTGTACAACCTGGTCATCACATCCACCATTTTCCCGGCCTATTTTGAGAGCATGACCGGTGACGGTGATGCTTCTACAAGTAATGATAAGGTTGTTTTTCTGGGTCACTCCTATGTGAATACGTCACTCTATAATTATGCCCTTGCCATATCGTTGCTGGCGGTGGCATTGGTGATGCCGCTGCTTACCTCCATCGCCGACAACCGGGGCAATAAAAAAAAGTTTCTGGGTTTTTTCCTCACCCTGGGCAGCATCTCCTGCTCCTGCCTCTGGTTTTTCACCGGGGCTTCAACCGTATCGCTTGGCGTGGGGTTTATGATGCTGGCCTGTTTCAGTTTCTGGAGCAGTTATGTGTTCAGCAACTCCTACCTGCCCGAGATTGCCGCACCGGAAGACCGCGACCGGGTGAGCGCCCGCGGCTTTGCTTTCGGCTATGTAGGGAGTGTGATCCTGCAATGTATCTGTTTTGTATTCATCTTCCGACCCGAACTGATCGGCGGCAACGAGAACAGCATCATCCAATATCAAAGCTCATTTTTGGTTACCGGATTATGGTGGCTGCTCTTCGGCTGGTATGCGGTCAGTCGCCTGCCTTCCGCTTCGCCAACAGGTCCAACAGCTTCAAGCAGTTCGGGCTGGCTCGTTGGTGGGTATCACGAACTAATCAAGGTCTGGCATCAGCTCAAGGCCTTGCCACGGCTCAAGAAATTTTTGGGATCTTTCTTTTTTTATAACATGGGTGTGCAAACGGTTATGCTGGCGGCAACACTTTATGGTAAAAGTGAGCTGGATATTCCCACCCCGAATCTTATCGTGGCCATCCTGCTTATCCAGCTGGTGGCCATTCCCGGCGCATTTCTGATTTCACGACTTTCACGCGCCATCGGGAATATTCCGGCATTGATGGTAGTAGTAGCCTGCTGGATTCTCATCTGCATTGCCGGTTATTTTGTTCCCAGAGGGGGTATCACACAGTTTTATATCCTGGGTACCTGTGTAGGCTTTGTTATGGGCGGTGTACAAAGCCTTAGTCGCAGTACCTACAGCAAACTGATGCCTGAAACCAAAGACACCGCTTCCTTCTTCAGTTTTTATGATGTCACAGAGAAGCTGGCGATCGTACTCGGTTTGTTTTCCTTCGGCATCATCAATGAACTCACCGGCTCGCAGCGGAACAGCGTGCTGGCCCTGATGGTGTTTTTCATCATCGGACTTGCAGGCCTGTCGCTCTGTCTGAGAAAGTCCAGGGAATGATTTTATTCGTTTAATCAACGGTCATGCAACTGTATACCATAAACACCGGACATTTTAAACTCGATGGGGGCGCCATGTTCGGCGTAGTGCCCAAAAGCATCTGGAACAAGCTGAATCCTGCTGATGAGAACAATCTTTGTTCCTGGGCCATGCGTTGCCTCCTGATTGAGGAAGGCAACAGACTCCTGCTGGTGGATACCGGTATCGGTGACAAGCAGGATGCGAAATTTTTCGGCCATTATCACCTGCATGGTACGGATACACTTGACAAATCACTCGCTGCCCATGGCTTTCACCGAAACGACATCACCGATGTGTTGCTCACCCATCTGCATTTCGATCATTGCGGCGGAAGCATCATCCGTGCGGGAGACCGGTTGATTCCCGCTTTTCCCAACGCCCGTTACTGGAGCAACAGGAATCACTGGGCATGGGCCACACAACCCAATGACCGGGAGAAGGCCAGTTTCCTTCGTGAAAATATCCTGCCTATTCAGGAAAGCGGTCAGCTTTCTTTTCTTGAATACCGAAGTGAAGCCTTGTTGGCAAACCAGTCAACTACGCTGATGCCGGAACCTGTTGAGGGCATTCCGGGCCTGTCTTTCCTCATTGCCGGAGGGCATACCGATGCCATGATGCTTCCCGTTGTAGCCTACAAGGGAATACAGATCGTTTATCTGGCCGACCTCATGCCTTCGGCGGCACACCTCCCCCTGCCTTATGTGATGGGGTATGATATGTTTCCCCTTACCACGCTGCTGGAAAAGAAGCGGCTTCTGGAAAAAGCCGTAAAGCAGGACTGGATCCTGTATTTCGAGCATGATCCCTTGTTGGAATGCTGCTCGGTTAACGACACGGAAAAAGGGGTTCGCAAAAAAGAAGGATTCACCCTTGCGGAACTCTGATGCTCTACGACGGTGACGGATTCGTGGATTTTCCTATCGCAGGCTGATGAGTGAGTTGAGTGGATGGCGCAGGTTTTTGTAGCCGAACATATCCACTTTCACCGATCCAACTGAAATGGGACTTTCTACACGCAATATCAGGTGGTTCGGATCGTCGGAAACCCAGGCGGTCATTTTCTCGCCACCATCGAACATGGTTCCTTTCACAAGCAGCGGTTTGAATTTGATGGCGCGGAATCTTCCGTACTGAGTCTTGATTTTTTCTTTTCCGAGATAGCGGATGTAGAGGTGATAGACTTCATCGTCGAGAAACATGTCGAAGGGGATCTTGTCTCCGGGCTTGTATTTGTCAAAATCGATATTGCGCGCGTAATACATGGCACTCATCACATCCTGTATACAGTCCGGGGTTTTGAAAACGCCGTTGGTTGAAGTTGCTGTACCGGCCTTGTGATTGAACGATACATTGTTATAGATCTTGTAGCCGCCTTCGTTGGTGTTTCTCATGAACTTGACGGGAAGCATGGTCGAGGTATCAATATAGGTTTCATAACGGTCACGCACTTTGAAGAAATTGTCGAAAAAGGAGTAAGACTTTCCTTCTCCTACGCAATGATAGGAGGGCTTTCCGTTGTATCGTTCCAGCGTGGTGGTGAATACCGCCTCTCCTGCACCCACATACATGCCCAGGGTGGAATAAAAAACCTTCATCGTCACCTCTTCTCCATGCCGGAAGGAGCTGTTGCGAATGCCGCAAAAGGTCTGGTCTTGTCCCCGGGCTTCCGTGAAGACAAGGTATCCGAGAAGGGCAAATAGAGCGAGTTTTTTATGCATGGTTTTCCTTGAAAATCTTCACGCTTAAAATCATCATGCTTCCTGCCAGTGCCGGAACGGCGAGATTGATGATCCAGATGGCCAGTGCCGCACCGCTTACGCCCAGTTCATTGGCGGTCTGGTGCTGCAGCAATGTCCAAAGAGCGGTGATACGAACCGGCAATTCAATCAGTCCCATCGACGGTGCCGCCGTCACGAGCAGATAGAATACCGTTATCGTCCAGAAGCCGGTCCATGCATCAAGTTCAACGCCCATAACATGAAGCAGCAGCAGGTACTGGAACACGAAAACCCCGTAACGGATCAACGAGAGGAACAGGAGTTGGTAGAGCCTGTTCCGGTCTAGATCCTCAAGAACGGCGACATGCTTCATCAGTTTCGTGCTTCCCGGAATCCGCTCGAAAAGCCGTACCCAGAATCCGATTCGCAGATAGAGGAACAGCAGGCCCAGGGTAATCATCAGGCTGATGAACAACACGGCATTCGACCAGATCTCCGGTAAAATTAGTGAAGCCCCGTTTTCTTTCTGTGAACGGAATCTTAAAATGCAGAGCCCTGCGCATCCCATGATAAGGGTGATGAACAGCTGGCTCATGCTTGCGGCGATGTTAAGGGAAATCGCCTTGAGCCGGTTTTCGCCGTTCACAAAAAGGATCCGGCCCCCATATTCGCCGATGCGGTTTGGGGTGAACAGCGTGATGCTGCAACCGGCCAGTACCGACCTGAACGCCTGTGCTAAGGAGAAGGGTTGCAATTGCCGGATCAGGAGTTGCCATTTGCGTGATTCGATACCCCAGTTGCAGCAGGAAAGAACAACTGCCGTCCACAGGCCCGGATTCCGGAGTACGGCCTTCATCTGCAGCCATCTTGCTGCGAGATCCTGCTGTTGCATCAGCTGCCGGTAAATGCTCCAGCTCAGCAGGATGAAAATAAGCGGGCCTAAAAACCAGTTGATCAATATCTTTATGCGCTTATCCAAAAAGCTCCGGGTTTGCTTCAAATATAGGCATACTTGCAGAAGAAGCCCCTGCATAACGAGCGTCACCATGACCAAAAAAGCTACGGTAATACTGGGGATCGATCCCGGCACAGTGCTGATGGGATACGGGCTTGTCAGGAGTTCCGGCAATTCCATAGAACTGATTGAGCTGGGTTCGCTCAGGCCCGGAAAGACTGATGATCCCTACAAGAAACTTCAGCGTGTATATAATACTGTTAGCGGGCTTGTCATAAAGTATCGCCCCGATGTGTTCGCCATCGAAGCCCCTTTTTTCGGAAAAAATGTGCAAAGCATGCTCAAACTCGGCCGTGCCCAGGGTGTGGCCATCGCAGCGGCCATGCGGCATGGTCTTGACGTCACCGAGTATTCGCCGAAAAAGGTGAAGCAGTCGGTAACGGGAAACGGAAATGCCACCAAGGAGCAGGTATTGCAGATGCTTCGCCACCTGCTGGCAACCGATCTTCAACCGAAATACCTCGATGCTTCTGATGCCCTTGCCGTAGCGGTATGCCATCATTTACAGCAACATGGGACGTTGCCCGGAAAAAAAACAGTTGGAAAAGGCGGTTGGGATGAGTTTATCAAGAAAAATCCGGGAAGGGTAAGCCGTTAACGGGTATTCAAAGCCTGAACCAGCTTGTGCTGTATTTCACGGAAAGCCGGGTCGGAAAGGGAAAGTTTCGGCGCCGTGAAATTGAGGTCGGCGGCACTGTTTACCGGTACCAGATGCATATGGGCATGGGGCACTTCAAGACCTAGTACGCTGATGCCGCAACGGTTGCAGGGGAAGCAACGCTCGATCGCATGGGCGATGGGCCTGGCAAACAGCAGCATACGGCTCAGCACAGTATCATCCAGGTCGAAAAAGCGGTCAACCTCTTTTTTGGGAATCACAAGCACATGGCCGGCCGCAAGCGGATGAATATCGAGAAAGGCGAAGAAGGCATCATCTTCAGCGATCTTGTAGCAGGGGATTTCTCCGGCAATGATTTTGGAAAAAAGGGTCATCGTAATGCTTGTTGGTCGGATCAGATGCCGATATGATCAATTTGGAATTTGAGGGTACCCGCCGGAACCTGCACTTCGGCAACATCTCCTGCAGTTTTGCCCAATAATCCTTTGCCTATCGGGGAAGTCACTGAAATTTTTCCCAGTTTGAGGTCGGCCTCGTTTTCAGAAACGATCTGGTAGGTGACCTGTTTTTTCGTCCCCAGATTGGTGACCGTCACCTTGGTGAGTATCGAAACCTTGCTGGTATCGATGGTGGATTCATCGACAATGCGTGCGGTTGCGATGACGCCTTCCATGTATTTTATTTTCGCCTCCAGAAGTCCCTGGGCTTCTTTTGCGGCATCATATTCCGCATTCTCTTTCAGGTCGCCTTTTTCCCGGGCTTCGGCGATGGCCTTGCTTGCGGCCGGTCTGTCGACACTTTTGAGCCGAGCAAGGTCCTCTTTCATTTTTTCGAACGTCTCTTTCGTGACATAGTTGGTATCTGCCATGATCTTCGGTTTCTGTAAAAGGAAAAAAAATACAACGCCCCGGAAGGATCCAAGGCGTTGCAGCTATGCAAATATAGATTTTTATTAGAAACCCAGTTTTTCCAGAACAACCCGGCACATGCCTTCCCGGGATTCCCTGGAGTAGCCCGCGATATGCGGCGTGATGATGACGCGGGGGTGGTTGACCAGGGTATTGAATTCGGCTTCTTCATGGGGACTTAGGGTATCCAGCTCCTCGTTTTCGAGTACATCCAGGGCCGCTCCGGATATCCGTCCTTCTTCCAGGGCCGCGATGAGGATTTTGTTTTCAACCAGTTGCCCTCTTGCCGTATTCAGGAAGTAGGGTTTCTCTGAAAGGTTATTGAAGAACTCTGCATTGGCGAAGCCCCTGGTTTCGGAAGTCAGTGGAAGATGCATGCTTATGACCTGTGCCTGGCGGCAGACCTCTTCGAGACTTGCCTCTTTCACGTATCCTGAGGCGAAGCCCCTCCGGTATTTGTCGTGGGCAAGCACCTTGACACCGAAACCCGCGAGCAGACGGGCGAATGCGCTTCCGGTATTGCCGTAGCCGATGATGCCTACTGTTTTTCCGGAAAGTTCCGTTCCGCTGTTTTCTTTTCTCAGCCATTTCCGTTGTTTGACTTCGAAAAAGGCTTTGGCGGTATGGTTCATCAGTGAAAGCAGCATGCCCAGTGCGTGTTCGGCTACCGCATTCCGGTTTCCTTCGGGGCTGCTGATGCAGCGGATGTTTTTTGATTCCGCATAGTCCGTGTCGATCGTCTCCATACCACTGCCCAGGCGTGCAATCCACTGGAGCGATTTCGCGCGGTCAAGGATGTTCTTATCAATCATCATCCTTGTCGTTACCACAATTCCGGTTGCCGGTTCGACGATGGCGTACAGTTCATCGTAGGTGATGGCAGGCTGATCCAGTACGTCATAGGACTGCTCCAGGAGTTTTTCCCTGAGCAGGGGATGTGCCGGTGCGGTGATGATGACGAGGGGTTTGTTCATGGGCCAACCGTTTGGAACAAGATCATACAACTGAGCTGCAAGGAATGGGAATTCGGCGCAGATCAATCCCTGACGGCAATCATACTGATTTCGACCCGGGCATTTCTGGGAAGTCCTTTTACCGCCACGGTTTCCCGGGCCGGATACGCGGGTTCTCCCGATTCGGCGGAAAAGTACTTTGCGTAAACGCTGTTGACGCGACCGAACAGTTCCATATCGCTGAGGAAGATGCTGGTTTTCACCACATGGCGGAATTCCAGCCCGGCTTCCTTCAAAATTTGCTGCAGGTTGTTCATCACCTGATGGGTTTCCGCCTCGATGTCGGAACTGATGATTTCGTCGGTGCCCGGAACCAGGGGCACTTGTCCGGAGATGAACAGGAGGTTGCCGCCCCAGACGGCCTGGTTATAGGGCCCGATAGGCGAGGGGGCTTTTGCAGTATTGATGATTTTTTTTTGCATGGCGCTTAGTTTGCAGTTTCGTGTATCGGCTAATTTAGAGATGCCACCCGGCTGAATTTTGAAAATAGTTTCGTCTTGTGCGGAATGCAGGGTTAATTTTAGGCCGTAAAATTAGTTGAATAACCGTCACGAATATTGCTGAGCGCATGCGTATCGAAATCAGTTGCACCGAAGCGGTATGGCAGGAAATCTCACCCGCTGCGGATACCTCTTCTTTTAAGCGGGTGGACCATCCGGCCCTTTTCGATCCCACTGCAGATGCGTTTATCGACCTCTCCGCTTCTCAACAGCCTCTGCCTGTTGCGGGGAAGCCCTATTTGCTCGGGTCAGTTATTCGGACCCTGGGTGATTTCGGGAATATTGAAGGGGTGATCCGGATCAATGACTGGCCCGGTTTTCTGCACCATTCCCGCTGGGAATTTGCGGGTCATATGACCGCTCATACGAGGGACGTTTTCAAGGCCCTGAGCAAGGAGCCTGTTGCTGTAACCGATCAGCCCGGTTTTGTTTCGGCCAGGATCATTTCCATGATCATCAACGAAGCCTATTTTGCGCTGGGGGCAAATATCAGCAGCAAGACTGAAATCGATACCGCCATGAAATACGGAACCAATTACCCTTTCGGTCCTTTTGAATGGGCGGAGAAAATAGGGGCTGGCAGGATTTATGCTTTGCTCCAGCGTCTAACGGAAGAGAGTACACGCTATGTTCCTGCGGAATCCCTGGTAAAAGAAGCCACGCATGCCGCTCATCCTTAACATTGATACCGCGCTGGAATCGGGGTATGTATCGCTGTCCTCAAAAGGCACCGTTCTGTCGGAACGTCGTAACGATGTTTCAGGCAACCACGCGAGTTTTTTGCATACGGCAATTGAAGGCCTGTTTCATGATACGGGAATTGAGAAGGATGAACTCTCCGCGGTTGCTTTGTCTGCAGGTCCGGGGTCCTATACCGGACTGCGTATCGGGATGTCTGCTGCAAAGGGACTTTGTTATGCCCTGCGCAAACCCTTGATCTGCATCAATACACTGGAACTCCTTGCAGCGGATGCGCTGGAGCAGCTTTCACAAGAGGATACAGCCTCCCCGTTTTTCATCTGTCCAATGATTGATGCCCGGAGAATGGACGTGTTCACCGCGGTGTTTAATCCGTGTTTGAACATCGATTTTGCTCCGCAGGCGGTTGTCATCGATGATTTTTTTATGCAGCAATTCCTTTCAGCAGCCACAGTTTATTTCACAGGCAGTGGAGCAGTGAAGTGGAAAAAATTAAGTAAAAGTACTCGATCGGTTTTTTGCCTGAATCCTTATAACTGTCAGATAATCAATAAGATAGGGTACAATTATTTTCTTGCAGGACTCTTTGAGAAAAACCCAGGGGCAGAACCCTTTTATTGTAAACCTGTTTATACTCATCCTGTTTCCTGAAAAAATCATTTGAAAACATTCAACAGCCCTTGTAATTGCGTTCAATAATTTCTATCTTTGAACGTATTTATATATAAAATTTATATTACTATGAAAGGACGATGTAATCTAAGGCAGTAATTCCATCATCCATCAAAAACCCAAGAACATGAGCACGATCAAAATGGATTACTACAATGTAAAAAAGGCTGCACTTATCCTCAGGGCCCTCAACCACAAGCTTCGTCAGCAGTTGCTGAAACTGATCGACGAGGAAAAGAAAATCACTGTTACGGAAATTTATGTACGCCTTCGTCTTGAGCAGTCGGTTGCTTCCCAGCATCTGGCTATCCTGCGAAAGGCCGGCATTGTGAATACCGAGCGGGATGGGAAGTTCATCTACTACCTGATCAACTACAAGCGGGTAGATGAACTGACCAAACTGGTCAACGACATGGCCAAGTAAACAACACCGGCAACAATCAAAAAATACCGCGGATGCCTGCCTGCATCCGCTTTTTTATGCCTTGAATCGAATCAACACGGAGGATTTCTATTATCGATCCACGCTGCCGCATATTCCTGTTGATAATCATGCCGCCACCTTCTGTGGCTCCAGAGATAATTAGGGGGCTGCTGCCGGATGATTTTTTCTAATGCATCGCGGTACATCCGTGTCAGTTCTCCCGGTGCCGTTTGGCCGGCATCGATAATGGCATAATCGGTACAGAACCGGTAGCTTCCCCGTCTGGTTTTTTGTATAAAAACGAAAACGACTGCCATATTTTTCCGGATTGCATTTTTTTCGGGGCCTTCGATAAATGGAGTGGGTTTGCTGAAAAAATATTGCCAGACCCCTTTTCCTGGATGGGTGTTCTGGTCGGCGCCAAGACCAATTGCATATTGCTGGTTGAAGAGATGATGCGCCTTGTCTTTGAATTCCCGTGTGGAAATGAGTTTCGTGCCGAATCGCCCCCGCAACCGGATGAAGATCCTGTCGATGGCCCTGTTACCGATAGGTTGATAGATGCCGATGAAGGTGGTTTGAAGGTTCAGTGCAAGCACCCAGTTGGCATACTCCCAGTTCATCTGATGCCCCATCATCAACTGCACGCTTTTGCCCTTTCGGATCAGTTCATCGATAACACTGAAATCGGATGGACACCGCTTCAGGAAATCTTCTTTGCTCATGCTGAGCATTTTGATACTCTCGATAAAGGTGTCGGTCAGGTTGCGATAAAACTGTCCGGCGATTCGTTTTCGCTCTGCCTGGCTTTTTTCCGGAAAGGCGATGGCCAGATTGCCCATCACGATGTTCCTGCGGTAACCCAGTATATGATGGAGCATGAACGCCACAGCACTGCTTACCGGATACAGTACGAAGAATGGGATTTTTGAAATCAGCCAAAGCAGGGCGTATAAGACGTAGTACATGTTTCGCTGTGTTTCAATGCCACATGCCTGAGCAAGAATGTTTTACCAGACTATATTTTGCAACTGATCTGAACGGTCGGGGAAATCGGTGTTGTAATGCAATCCCCGGCTTTCTTTTCGGAACATGGCACATTTTACAATCAGATACGCAACCGTGATCATGTTCCTCAGTTCGCAGAGCTGTGGCGATACGATGGTTCGCTGGTAGAGCAGTTCGGTTTCCTCAAACAGCAGGTCAAGACGCCGCATGGCCCGGGCCAGACGCTCGTTGTTGCGCACAATACCCACATAGTCGCTCATCAGCATCTTGAGCTCCTTAAGGCTTTGGGTGATCAGGATCATTTCTTTAGGGGCATTGGTGCCCTCCGTCTTCCACTCGGGGAAGCATTGATTTTCCGCATGGGCTTTGCCCTGCTCCTGATTCACCGTACGGCATACATCCTCAAAGGCCCGGTGGGCGAATACCATCGCTTCGAGCAGGCTGTTGCTGGCCAACCGGTTGGCGCCGTGCAGTCCGGTACTCGCACATTCTCCCGCCGCATAGAGATTGTTGATGCTGGTGCGGCCCCATTCATCGGTTTTGATGCCCCCGCAACTGTAATGGGCGGCTGGCGCAACCGGAATCATGCGTTGGGCGATATCGATGCCGATACTCCTGCATTTCTCATAGATGTTGGGAAAATGGCCGATGAACTTTTCCTTGTCCATATGCCTGCAATCAAGATACACATGTTCGGTACCGCTGATCTTCATTTCATTGTCGATGGCCCGGGCCACGATATCGCGCGGAGCCAGATCCTTGCGCGGGTCGTAGCGCTCCATAAATGCCTCTCCCTGCTGGTTCCGGAGTATGCCCCCGTCTCCGCGCACCGCTTCGGTGATCAGGAAGGAATGCCCCTTTACTTCCGGTTCGTAGAGTGCGGTAGGGTGGAACTGGATGAACTCCATATTCTCGATCCGTCCCTTTGCCCGGTACACCATGGCAATACCGTCGCCGGTAGCGATTGCAGGATTGGTGGTACTTCGGTACACCTGTCCGCTGCCTCCGGTTGCGAGCAGTGTGATGTCAGCCAGCAATGTTTCCACTTTGCTGTTTTCAAGATTGAGCAGATAGACACCGTAACAGCGGACGCCGGGTGTGGCTTTGGTGACCAGAAAGCCCAGATGATGCTGGGTGATCACGTCCAATACAAAACAATGGCTGATCAGCCGGATATTCGGCTGCCGGTTGATATTATCCAGCAGGGCCCGCTCCATCTCCTTCCCGGTGACATCCTTGTGGTGCAGGATCCGGTACGCACTATGCCCCCCTTCCTTGCCGAGTTTGAAATCACCGTCGGCTGCCCGGTCGAACTCGGCACCCCAGTCAATGATTTCGCGGATGCGTTCAACCCCCTCCTTCACCACAATTTCCACAATCGATTCGTTGCAGAGTCCGTCGCCCGCGGTAAGGGTATCGGCAATATGTTGTTCGAAACTGTCCTTGTCGGCATCCATCACACCGGCAACACCACCCTGCGCGTATTTGGTATTGGTTTCGTCGCTGCTGGCCTTGGTAACAACCGTCACCGTCTTGTCGGGAAAGGCACGGGCTGTTTTCAAGGCAAAGGTCAGTCCGGCGATTCCGCTGCCGATAACCAGAAAATCGGTACGCATGTCAGTTCGTTGTTTTGTTGAGCGGCTTATTCCGGACTTCAAGATCATTCAGATTGCCGATTATTCCCCGGCACAGATAATACTGTGCAATGCCGTAACTCAGCATGATCAATACATCCGCTCCCGAAACCGGAGCACGGAACTTGTTCCAGGCCAGCATAATATCTGAAAACACGAAGAGGGCCGCGCCTCCGGCAATCAGCCGGTTCCGCCTGGGTGAAAATCCGAGTTGAAGAGCAGCGAAAAGCATAAGGCTGATGATGGTTCCATACACCATGACTGGAATTTTCAGCGCTCCCAGCCAGGGAGTCAGCAGGTACAATACAGCAGTACAAAAAATGCCCACGGGAATCAGGAGCCAGAATCGAAACGGGAGCTGCTGCGCTTTGCGGAGTTGTAAAAAACAATAGAGATAAAAGAGCTGGGCAATCAGGAAGGCGGTAAGGCCTGCAAGAAAGAAGGAGGCGCTTATGGGTACGAAAATCAACAGTACATCGCCGGCCCATGAGAACAGCAAGGCCGATAGGGCATGGATTTTCAGGGGATTGGTTACACCTGATGTCGATTGAAGCAGCCAGAACACCAGTACCGGAACCAGCAGGGGCTTGGTGGCCCAGCCAAGCCAGGGAATATGGTTGATGATTGCAGCCAGATGAAGACCCAGCAGGCAGAAAAACAATACCGGTCCAAGCCGTTCTTTCATATCAGCCGAATTAAGGATTTACCCAGGCGCCACTCTCCCGGATCAGCGAAATAAGTTCGTCCACCGCTACACTGCTGTCGATATTTCTTTTTACCACTTCCTTTCCGCGATAGAGGGTGATCTTGTCGGTACCGCTTCCCACATAACCGAAATCGGCATCGGCCATTTCACCGGGACCATTCACAATACATCCCATGATGGCGATTTTCACGCCCTTCAGGTGATGGGTCACTGCCCGGATTTTGGCCGTGGTTTCCTGCAGGTCGAAAAGCGTACGTCCGCAACTCGGGCAACTGATGTATTCCGTTTTGGAAATCCGGGTGCGCGCGGCCTGCAGGATGGAGAAGGCCGTATTGTTGGTGAACTGGTACTTGTTTTTTACCTCGAGATAGGTGCGGCCTTTGACCGTGATGTTGTCCATGCCCGCATTCGGACCGTATCCCAGACAGATGCCGTCGCCGAAGCCTTCCAGCAGCAAGGCGCCGGTTTCAATGGCAAAATGGATCAGATGCTCGTCGGGGGTCTTCCAGTTGCTGTCGCAGAGCAGGATGATCGGATTGCGGATATCCCGTTCCTGCAAGGCAACGCACATGCGCCGGATACTTTGTACGGCATTCACATTCCGGCTGCTCAGACAAAGCACCACGGCCGGGTCGTTAGCAAGTTCTTCCAGAAACGTGAAATCGTTGATGGCGGTATTGTCGTTGAAACAATCGAGCATCACGAAATTCAGGGTGCTGTGCCGTTCCTCCGATTCGGTATATCCCTTGGCGGAAAACAGCGGCACATATTTCTGCGGCTGGCCGGCCTGTTTCCATGCAGCCGGATAAACCAATACTTTAAGCGAGCCGGGCAGCCCGAAATCAATGAGCGTATGGCCGGTAAAAATATAATCGGCGGCACTGTCGCTGATGTTCCATTTGTCGGATACGGCATCATAGGTATATCCCACACTTTCCAGGGTTGAAGGTTTTATGCCATCAACATCGCTGAGGTCGGCAATCACGACAGGAACCCGGCCTTCACCGATATTTTCCACGGCGAAGGTCTTTCTGCGGGAATAGGCAAAGGGATTGTATGTAAGCTTTTTGATCTCCGGAACGGGATGATAGGCAGGTGCAGCCGGTATTCCGGAGAATTCGTTTCCGGCGGGAAGGGCATAGCGTTTTACCAGATCGCGGCAAACCGGAATCTCGAATTCGGGATCCTCGGTAAGGCTTACACGAACGGTATCGCCGATGCCGTCTTCCAGTAAGGTTCCGATGCCGATGGCGCTTTTTATGCGGCCGTCTTCCCCGTCGCCGGCTTCGGTAACACCCAGGTGCAGCGGGTAGCATTCGCCGAACTCCTCCAGCATCGTGCTCACCAGCAGCCGGTATGCCTGAACCATAACCTGCGGATTGCTGCTTTTCATGCTCAGCACAATCTGGTGGTAATCAAGACTGCGGGCTACCCGAAGAAATTCCATGGCGCTTTCCACCATGCCCAGCGGGGTATCGCCGTAGCGGCTCATGATCCGGTCGCTCAAACTGCCATGATTGGTGCCGATGCGCATGGCGGTGCCATGTTCCTTGCAGATGTTGACCAACGGCGTGAATTTTTCCCGGATGCGCGCGATTTCTTCGGCGTATTCGGCATCGGTATATTCGAGTTGCTCAAATTTTTTCTTGTCGATATAATTGCCCGGGTTGATCCGCACTTTTTCCACGATGCGTGCTGCGATTTCCGCAGCGTTGGGGGTGAAGTGGATATCGGCCACAAGCGGCGTGGTATATCCCCGCTTTCTGAGTTCGTTGCGGATCTGCAGCAGGTTTTCGGCTTCTTTTTTGGAGGGCGCGGTGATGCGTACCAGTTCGGCACCGGCTTCAATACAGCGGATGCATTGTTCCACCGTGGCAATCGTGTCCATGGTGTCGGTGGTGGTCATGGTTTGCACCCGGATGGGATGCTGGCCACCCAACAGCAGATCACCGATTCGCACTTCGCGGGTAAGCAGCCGGATTCTTTTTGTGAGTGATGCGCAATACGCTTGCATAAGATGATTGTGGCTGCAAAGTAACAACAAAAAAAGCTGCAGCGGGGTCCTGCAAGGAGGTTACATGTTGCCCTTGAAAAATCCGTATTGGCTGAGGATTTTTTTCAGCAGTTCAAGTCCTGTGGCGTTGGAGTCGGTAAGCGTTTTACCGGGCTTCATCAGCAGGGTGAAGAAGTAGGGATGTTTGTTTTCCTCGATCCAGCCGGTAACCCATCCTACGGGCTTGTTTTGCTTGTCCTGCCCGTAGCCGGTTTTGTAGGCAAGCGTGTACCGGGTATCGTTTTCGCGTATCATCATGTCGCGCACAAGCTGCTGGGTTCTTTTCTGGAAGGGAAGCTGATCGAAGTAGAGCCGCTTCATCAGTCCGAGTTGCTCGTCGGGAGAAATCGCCAGTTCGTTGTTGAGCCAGCTGCTGTCGGGTTTTTCTCCGATTGACTGATTGCCGTAATGTAGACTATCGATCCAGAGCCGAAGCGTGTCTTTGCCGATCCGGCGAACAAGTTCCCGGAAATAGGGATTGATTCCGGAGCGGAAGGCCTCTTCCAGCGAGGGGCTGCTGTTCTTAGTTTGTTCCGATGCGGTATCGATGTTAAGCCTCATTTTTTCATCGCTTGCCCTTCCGGTTTCCAGGCCGATAAGGCTTGCGGCTATATCGAAGGTTTCGGCGGGCAGGGTACGCAGGGTATCGAGTGCCAGATTGTACACGGTAACCTTGCCGGTTTTGTTGTTCATGAAGGTGAAGCAGCCCTCCATCTTGTATTCGTCGAAATGCACCTTCAGCGAATCGTCAATTCGGGCCTTGTTCACGCTGCAGCCCGACAAAAAAAGCAGGGCGAAAAAAAAGAGGTGCCTGGGGTTCATGATATGGACAAATTGGTTCATTGCTTAGGTTGCTTTTCCGTGGTACTCAAGGCTGTTTGCCCAGATGTTCTGCTGCAGCTTCGAGGGCCTGGTAGAATTCTGCACCATATTTGCGAATGATGGGTTCTTTAAGAAAAACATAAACGGGTACTTTGAGTTTCTTACCCAGTTTGCAGGCGGCTTTGCAAAGGTCGGTCCGGGGCAGATAATTCATGTATTCCGTTTTGCCGTTGCGGCTTTTTTCCGTTTTGATGGGGAAGAGATGGCAACTGATGGGTTTTTCCCAGCCGATCTTTCCGTCCCGGTACGCCTGCTCGATTCCGCATTTCACCACCCCTTGTTCGTCCCTGATTCCATAAACGCAAACGCTGCCGCCGATGGTGGGGGTTACCCAGCCGAATTCCTTGTCGTGGGTGTACCGGCCCTGGCGCTCCAGTTCGCTACGACTCTCATCCGATAAATAGGGGAGTACTTTGGCGATGACTTCGTCGATGTATTGCAATTCTTCTTCGGCCAAGGGAGCTCCGGCATCACCGTCAACACAGCATCCGCCCTTACATTTACTGAGGTCGCAGACAAAGCGTTCATCAATTATTTCATCACTGACCAGCACATGGTCGATGGCTATCATGGTGCAAAATTAGGCAAATAGGTCCGGCATGCGGTTCAATCAGTCTTTCCAGCGAAAGGTGTTGATCATATGCTCAAGGTCTTGCTGCAAAAAACTGTGCACGGGCTCGAGCGAGTCGCTGTTGGGTGTGCTGTCGAAGTAAAGGGCTCCGCGCAGAAAGTGTTTTACCGTGTCGGTCAGGAAGAACTGACGTGCTGTTGCGGCATTACCGCCCACTTTGAAGAAAACGCCGCTGATGCCGTTGGGTGTGCGGATCAGGCTGTCTTTGATGGAATTGGCCACCACATCATTCTTGTTGGTCAGCATGAAGGCATCGGCCACCATCTTATCGAACACATTCACGGCCAGGGTATCCTTGTAAATCCCGTTCTGCTTTATTTTATAAAGCGCCTGTCCGCCGATGCGTTTATAGCTCAGGAACACCCTGCCGTGAAATTCCGGAAAGTCGATGTTCCGCCAGTAGTCGTTTTCAGGGTTGTTGTCGAAAAAGGTGGTGTCCTGCGTTACGGTGGCATAAACCGGATATTCGAAGGAGTAGGGTATGCCCGCTTCCTCGAAACGGCGGTAAGCATGTTCGGGGAAGTCGATGTTGAAATAACCCCTTTTCTTTGAAACATACGGAGAGTTGCAGGAGCCTATACCTGAACACAGAAAAAGCAGCAACAGTAGTTTATGCAGCGGTATTTTTTTCATCTGCGGCGATCAGTATTTTTCCTGATAAAGATAACGCATTGGCTTCCCTTGAGGTATTGATCAGATATCGTGACTGGTTTTTTTGAACCTTCTCCAGAGGGTTTTACGGTTCTCAGGCAGTTTTGCGGAATTCGCTGCGCTTTTCATCTGTGCATCAAGCACCGCAATGATCACCATGTTGAAGATGGAGCGGATGCTGCTGCCCAGTTGCAGGATATGTACCGGTTTTTTCAGACCTAGCAGAACCGGGCCTATGGAATCGGCACCCCCGATCTCCTGCAGCAGGTTGTAGGCGATGTTTCCCGATGCCAGGTTGGGGAAGATGAGGGTGTTGACCTCGCCTTCCAGCAGTTCGGTAAAGGGATAGTTGTCGCGCAGGATTTCCTTGTTGAAGGCCAGCATGCCCTGTACTTCACCGTCGCAGACCAGCGTAGGGTCTTTCTGCTTGACGATTTCGCGGGCTTTGCGCACGAGGTTGCTTTCCGGAGAATCGCTGCTGCCGAAGTTGGAGTACGACAGCATGGCGATATGCGGTTTGATGTTGAACAGCCGCACTTCCTTGGCCACCAGTAGTGTGATGTCGGCCAGCTCTTCCGCGGTAGGCTGGAAGTTGATGGTGGTATCGGCCAGAAAAAGCGGACCCCGTTTTGTAAACAGGATATACATGCCCGCAATTTTTTTCACCCCTTCCTCAAGGCCGATGGTATGCAAGGCAGGCCTGATGGCATCCGGATAGTTTCGGGTGATGCCGCTGATCATGCAGTCGGCCTCACCGGTTTCCACCATCATGCATCCGAAATGGTTGCGGTCTTTCATAAGCTTGAAGGCCTCGTGGCGGTTGATGCCCTTGCGCTGCCGCTTCTCAAAGAAGATCTTTCCGAACTCCTCCCGCATGGGTTTATGTGCATCGTCTTTCGGATTGATGATGGGCATCTCATCAAGGTCGATGGCGTTTTCGGCAGCAATCTGCCGGATGATCTGCTCATCGCCCAGCAGGATCGGGTAACCCACCCCTTCTTCCTGCACCAGCTGCGCCACTTTGAGGATCTTGTTGTTTTCGGCATCGGCAAACACCACCCGTTTGGGATCTTTCCGCGCCTTGTTACCGATCACCCTGCTCAGCTGGTTGTCGATACCCAGCCGCTTGTCGAGTGCGTGACGGTAACCCTCCCAGTCGGTAATGGGTGATTGGGCAAGTCCGCTTTCCATGGCGGCTTTCGCCACGGCAGGGGCTACGGTTGAAAGCAGCCGGGGATCCAGCGGTTTGGGAATGATATAGTTCGTTCCGAAGGAAATGGTTTTTTCGTTGTAGGCCAGGTTGACGATATCGGGTACGGGTTCTTTGGCCAGCTGGGCCAGCGCTTTCACGGCAGCAAGTTTCATGGCTTCATTGATTCCGGTAGCCCGAACGTCGAGTGCGCCACGGAAGATGTAGGGAAAGCCGAGCACATTGTTCACCTGGTTGGGAAAATCGCTGCGGCCAGTGGCCATGATGATGTCTTTACGTGTAGCCACCGCCAGATCGTAATCGATTTCCGGGTTGGGGTTGGCCATGGCGAACACGATGGGGTTTTTGGCCATACTGCCGATCATTTCGGCAGTCAGCACATTGCCGGCACTGAGCCCGATGAATACATCGGCATCTTTCATGGCTTTGGCCAGGTCGTAGTTCCGGTATTTTTCGTCGCAGCAGAAATCCGATTTGATTTCCTCCACATCGGGACGGCCTTTGTACAGGATACCTTTTTTATCGAACACCATGAAGTTGGACGCTTTCGCACCCAGTTCCTGATAAAGTTTGATACAGGCAACGGCCGCTGCGCCGGCGCCGTTCACGACAAAACGGACCTTTTCGATCTTCTTATGCTTGAGTTCAAGGGCGTTCAGCAGGGCTGCAGCCGAAATGATGGCCGTTCCGTGCTGGTCGTCGTGCATGATGGGAATCTTCAGGCGCTTCTTCAGTTCCTGTTCGATATGGAAACATTCAGGCGCTTTGATGTCTTCCAGATTGATGCCTCCGAAGGTGGGCTCGAGCGACTGGACGATGGCGATGAATTTATCGGGATCGGTTTCATTGATTTCGATGTCGAACACATCGATGTCTGCAAAAATCTTGAACAGCACCCCTTTGCCTTCCATCACCGGCTTGGAGGCTTCGGCGCCGATATTGCCGAGTCCCAGAACCGCGGTGCCGTTGCTGATTACGGCCACCAGATTCCCTTTTGCAGTGTATTTGTACACATCCTCCTTACGGGCGGCGATTTCAAGGCAGGGTTCCGCCACACCGGGTGAGTAGGCCAGCGACAAATCGCGCTGGGTTTTCGCTTCCTTGGTGGGAATGACTTCGATTTTTCCGGGCCTTCCCTTGGCGTGGTATTCCAGCGCCTGTTGTTTTCTCAGTTCGGTTGACATTTCAAAAGATTTGGGTGCGGTACAAATGTCTCAATGGATTGTATCGCATTGTCTAAGCGTTGCAAGGTACTGATTCGTCTGCATTGGTTTGTGCTGCCAGATCTTCTATTGATTATTTGCTGTCGGATTTCACAAAGCCGATGTAACTTCCCTCCAAAATCAGCAAGCCATGTCCAAAAAAGATGACTTCATTTCAGCGATCAAAGAAGGGTATTCGTTCAAAGGTGAATCGGCACGAATCGGAGCCGGCATGCTCGACGGCGAAGTGATTGCCGAAGCTGAAGTGATGCTCCCCCTGAAAACCATGAACCGTCACGGACTTATTGCCGGAGCCACCGGAACCGGTAAAACCAAGACGCTGCAGATGATGAGCGAGATGCTGAGCGATGCGAGTATTCCGGTTTTGGTCATGGATATCAAAGGCGATCTCAGCGGTATTGCTGCAATGGGCGCCACCAATGATAAACTGAAGGAGCGTTATGAAAAGTTGAATATGGACTATGTGCCCGATGCTTTTCCTGCCGAGTTGCTTTCCCTTTCCGGAAAAGAAGGGGCCAGGCTTCGTGCTACGGTTTCGGAATTCGGGCCGGTGCTGCTCAGCAAGATTCTCGGCCTCAACGATACCCAGGGTGGTGTGGTGGCCATGATTTTCAAATATTGCGACGAGGCCCTGCTGCCGCTTATTGACCTAAAGGATTTCATCAAGGTCCTGCAGTATATCGGCAACGAGGGCAAGGCTGAACTGGAAAAGACCTACGGAAAAATTTCCACGACCAGCACCGGAACCATTTTGCGCAAAGTCATCGAACTGCAGCAACAGGGCGCCGACCTTTTTTTCGGCGAACGCAGTTTTGACGTGGATGACCTCATGCGTATCGACGACAAGGGCAGAGGAATCATCCACATCCTCCGGGTCACCGAATTGCAGGACCGCCCCAAACTTTTTTCCACCTTCATGCTGCAGATGCTGGCGGAACTTTATGCCACCTGTCCGGAAGAGGGTGATCTCGAAAAGCCCAAGCTGGTCATGTTCATCGACGAGGCGCACCTCATCTTCCAGGAAGCCGGAAGCGCTTTGTTGCAGCAGATTGAAACCATTGTCAAACTGATCCGCTCCAAGGGCATCGGCATCTTCTTCTGCACGCAGAATCCGATGGACATTCCCTCGAGTGTGCTGGCGCAGCTGGGCATGAAAGTACAGCATGCCTTACGGGCCTTTACCGCAGCCGACCGTAAAGTGATCAAACAGTCGGCCGAAAACTATCCGATCAGTTCCTTCTACAAAACCGAAGACCTGCTCACACAACTGGGCATCGGTGAAGCATTTGTGACCTTGCTGAACGAAAAGGGCATTCCCACGCCGCTGGTGCATGTCATGCTCTGTGCACCCCGCAGCAGGATGGATGTGCTTACTCAGGAAGAAATCAACCGGATCAACAGTTCGTCCAGGCTGGTAGCCAAATATGCCGAAGATATCGACCGCGAAAGCGCCTACGAAATACTTACGGCCAAACTGGAACAGGCTGCGGCAAATGCTCCGGCTGATGATAATAGCCGGGGCGGAAAGGCTCAGAAGCCCGAGCCATCCACCTTCGAAAAAATGGCCGATAATACGGTGGTGAAAAGTATGATGCGCACTGCAGGAAATACTATTGTCCGTTCACTACTCGGCGCCATTGGTTTGGGTGGACGATCTACGCGAACAAAAAAATCCTCCTGGTTCTGATGCCCCCGCTTCCTTTTTGCACGATGAACCTCGTCATCTTTTTCGGTGACCTGAATAAGTAGGAGGTTTGTTCTTCAACTTTATTCTGTTGATTATCAGATAATATAGGAAAAATGTGGTCCTCTTTTTTGTCAGGGTTTGCTAAAGTTTTGCAAAAAAAGAGGCCGGTAAATGTTGATTATAAAAAAATTGACTTTATATTTGCATCGGTTTTTCATAGGATATTGGATTTTAAAGCGGGACTAGATTTCTATCTTGGTC
>CAZZLI010000002.1:0-77355 GCA_964655055.1 uncultured Ferruginibacter sp. | reverse complement strand
CTAAAATTTTTCAGGAGGAACTTCGGTTCCTCTTTTTATTTTCTTTTTTTGGCACGATAGTTGCAATTTTTCAGGCGTCCATCTTCCCTTGTTTAACTGTCCTTCCAATAGTCCCGTTGCAGATTCTATACCATGAAAAATCACTCCACCTACCCGGTGGGCTGAAACTTGTGTTGGTTAACCTTTTTGCCCCCGGTTCGGGGGCTTTTTTATGTCGGCCTTGTCTGATGTAATTGCAAATCCCTTCTGCGGCTCTTATCTTCCCCAAACCTTTTTACCCTTATATTGGCTTATCTTTGTTCAAATCTTTTTTTATGTCCTTATTGTCAATCCAACCCGGTGTGCTTTTACTGGGCCTACCCGGAGGTTCGGAGTGGTTGCTGATCCTTCTTGCGGTCATTCTTTTTTTCGGCGGTAAGAAAATCCCTGAACTGATGCGCGGTGTCGGCAGAGGTATGCGTGAATTCAAGGATGCCAAGGAGAATGTCAAGTCGGAAATCGAGGAAGGCATGCGCGAGAAAGACAAGGACGAAGAGATCCGCAGGCTCCGGCAGCAGGTACAACAAAAGTGAATTTTTCAGGAACATCTTTTCTGAACACCTGAGTAAATCGGGTTGCAGGTAAAGGGTGTTGATCAGATTTCTTTGGCTGAATCGTTTGATTCAGCCCTTTTTTTAATGCATAAATCGTATTCCGATTTGTTTTCCATCGCCCGATATCATGCATCCCTTCAAAAGGGAGAAACCAGCTGCCGGCAGACGGTATCCGCGTATCTCGATCGGATAGCGGAACATCAGCAGCTCAATGCTTTTACCGAAATCTATACCGAAGAAGCGCTTTATACTGCTGAAGCTTTGGATGAAAAAAGAAGCAGCGGAAAGCCTGTCGGAAAACTGCACGGCGTGGTGATTGCCATCAAGGATGTGATTTGTTACCGGGGCAGGAAGGTCACCGCATCATCGCGCATGCTCGGCGGATTCGAAAGCCTGTTTAACGCTACCGCAGTTCAGCGACTGCTCGACGAGGAGGCCATCATCATTGGCAGCTGCAACTGCGATGAATTTGCGATGGGCAGTTCGAATGAACACTCTGTGTATGGTCCGGTGCTCAATGCCGCCAATACCGCATTTGTGCCCGGAGGCTCTTCGGGCGGAAGTGCCGTGGCTGTTCAGGCCGGCTTGTGCATGCTGAGCCTGGGCAGCGACACGGGTGGTTCGGTGCGTCAGCCTGCAGGTTTTTGTGGCCTTATCGGCATGAAGCCCGGTTATGGTTATGTGTCACGCCACGGTCTTTTGGCCTATGCGTCTTCCTTCGACCAGATCGGTGTGTTGGGTACTTCGCTTGATGATGTGGCGCTTGTACTTCAGGTTATCGGTGGTCCCGATACTTTCGACAGCACCGCAGTTCAGGTCCCTCCCGAACCTTTGACTGAAAAAGACCCGCATACAGGATCCAGCATAATCAGAAAAAATGCAACGGATCGTAAGTTCCGGTTCGCCTTTTTTAAAGAAGCGGTTACGCATCCTTGGCTGGATGCGGAAATTGCCGGTTCGGTCAATGCCTGTATCCAGTCTTTGTCTGCCGCCGGGCATTCTGTAGAACCGGTTTCTTTTCCCCTGCTCGACTATGCGGTACCGGCCTACTATGTGCTCACTACGGCAGAAGCCAGTACCAACCTTAGCCGGTACGACGGTGTGCGTTACGGGTATCGGTCAGCTGCGCCCGCTGAAAGTATAGAGGGCTTTTATGCCGCTAATCGCAGTGAGGGTTTCGGCGATGAGGTGAAGCGCAGGATACTCCTGGGTACTTTTGTACTGAGTGCCGGTTATCACGAAGCCTATTACGGCAAGGCGCAGCGGGTACGCCAATTGATTTCAGAACAGGTGGGGGTCTTGTTCAGGAATTATGATATCCTGCTGCTGCCTACTTCCCCTACAACCGCGTTTCGCATCGGAGAAAAAGCAAAGGACCCGCTGGCCATGTATCTGGCCGATATCTATACCGTGACGGCCAATCTTACCGGCATTCCGGCCATCTCGCTTCCGCTGTTCCGCCATTCAAACGGCTTGCCCTTTGGGTTGCAGTTGATGGCTGCGCGTAACAACGAGTTAACTTTGCTGCAGGCGGCACGGGTATTGCAGGGTATGCATGGTGAATAGGCTACACATGCATAAGGACTGATGAGTTTCTGCGTTGCATGCATGTTGAAGCAATCTGTTTTTCATGTTGTTTCAATGTTCTGCTTTTGAATGATACCAAGATGAAATCATTGTTGATTTGTTTTACCGGATTCCTGCTGCTTGGTGTGGTTGAAGCATCGGGTAGGGGTGGTTCGGGGAATACTGAGGCTCAGGATTTTCTTTATTCCGACAGCCTGATTGACGGGAGTGCCGATTCCGCCTTTGATGCGGTTATAAAATCAAGGTCATTGCCGGCCAGAGAACAGGTGCGCTATTTCAGCGAAATCACCCGTTACGGGTTCAAAAATCTTTTTTCAGGCATGGGCTATAATTCCGCATTGCCCTACAATGCACAGATCAATCCCAATGCCGAGCCCTTCATTCAGGATTATGTGCGCAAACATGCTCGGTACCTCGGTGAGATGCGGCAATGGGGACTTCCGTATTTCAACCTGATCGAGCAGGTTTTCAGCCAGTACGGCCTGCCCCGCGAACTTAAATATGTTGCGGTGATCGAATCGAACCTGAGCACCGGGGCCACCAGCATCAAAGGAGCGGCGGGTCCCTGGCAGTTCATGCCGCAAACAGCCCGCCAGTACGGGATGGTGGTCAGTGCCTATCGCGATGAACGCCGCGATTATGCGATCAGCACCCATGCCGCATCACGGTTATTGCTGGATCTTTACCGGCAGTACCGCGACTGGCTGCTGGTGATGGCGGCTTATAACGGCGGCCCGGGTCGGGTGGATGCAGCAATCCGCAGAAGCGGCAGCCGCGATTTCTGGAAATTGCAGTACCATCTTCCCGAGGAATCTAGAACCTATGTCAAACGGTTCATCGCCACACATTACATCATGGAAGGTGCAGGAAGCATTCCTCCGCCAAAAGACGCTGTTGCTGCAGGAACATCCGGCAAGGGCGAAATGCGGGATGTGGAAGTGCTTGACCTTACCGGAAAGTACAATTCGCTGGTGATTGCCAAGAATCTCAGTATGGATATTGCCGATTTCAATGGGCTGAATCCCGGCTTTGATGCGGCCATGTCGGGTGCAGGAACTTATGCGCTCAGGTTGCCCCCGGAGAAAATGCGGATTTTTATCACGAACCGTTATGCCATTTTGAATGAATGCGTACAGCTGTTGCTTGGCGGTACGGCAATGCCCGAAAAACCTGTTGCAGAGAAGCCCGTTAAAAAGGCGAAATCCTGATTCGTGGGGTTCAGCAGATAACCGGGATGTATTTCCTCCGGTGAAAAATAATAGGCGATTATTGAATCTCATTATTTTTACCTTAAGCGGATTTCGGAACAACGCGTTTCACGTTCAGGCTGACTGAAATTTGTTCCTGCCATATCCATAAAAATGCACCAACCATGTCATATCCTTTTCAGATCAGATCGGCCGAACAATACCGGGAGGCCTATCGGCAAAGCATTGAACATCCGGAGGCCTTCTGGGCGCAGGTTGCCGAATCTTTTCAGTGGAAAGAGAAATGGGCTGAGGTACTGGAATGGAACTTCAGCGAGCCCCGTGTGACCTGGTTCAAAAATGCGCGGCTCAATATTACCGAGAACTGTCTGGATCGTCATCTGCAAAGCGCCGCGCACAGGCCTGCCATCATCTGGGAGCCCAACAATCCCGAAGAGCATCATCGTGTGCTCACCTATCGCGAGTTGCATTTCAAAGTGATGCAGTTTGCCCAGGTGCTTGAGAACAACGGTGTTACCCGCGGCGACAGGGTATGCATTTACATGGGCATGGTGCCCGAACTGGCTATTGCCGTGCTGGCCTGTGCACGACTGGGAGCCATACATTCCGTCATCTTCGGCGGATTCAGCGCCCAGAGCATTGCCGACCGGTTGCAGGATGCCCGTGCGGAATTTGTGGTCACCTGCGACGGCGCATACCGCGGTAATAAGGAGATTCCCCTCAAGCCCGTCATCGATGAGGCTCTGGTGCAGTGCCCTTTTGTGAAACGGGTGATTGTGCTTACCCGCACCCGCACACCGCTTTCCATGATCAAAGGCAGGGATGTCTGGTGGGAAGACGAGATTCGCAAGGTGGAAACCATGGGCAATCCGTTTTTCCCTGCGGTTTCGATGGATACGGAAGATCCCCTCTTCATTCTTTATACCTCGGGCAGCACCGGAAAACCCAAAGGGGTTGTCCATTCCAGTGCAGGCTATATGCTGTGGACCACCTACACATTCGTCAATGTGTTCCAGTACCATCCCGGCGATATCCATTTTTGTACTGCCGATATCGGGTGGATCACCGGGCACAGTTATATCGTCTATGGTCCGCTTTGCGCAGGTGCCACTTCACTGATGTTTGAAGGTATTCCCACCTGGCCCGATGCAGGGCGATTCTGGCAGATTGTCGACAAGCACCGGGTCAATATTTTATATACGGCACCTACGGCCATCCGCAGTCTGATGAGTTTTGGAACAGCACCGCTACAGGGCCACGACCTTTCTTCATTGAAGGTGCTGGGCACGGTGGGAGAGCCCATCAATGAGGAAGCCTGGCATTGGTACAATGAGCATGTCGGCAAGGGTAAATGCCCGATTGTGGATACCTGGTGGCAGACGGAAACGGGAGGTTGCCTTATTTCGAACATGGCGGGCATTACGCCTGCGCGTCCCGGATGGGCCACACTGCCTCTGCCCGGCGTTGAGCCTCTGCTGGTTGACGAGCAGGGCAATGAAGTGACGGTTCCCGATGAGCAGGGCCTGATCAAGGGCAATCTCTGCATACGTTCCCCCTGGCCATCCATCATTCGTACCACATACGGCGACCATGAGCGTTGCCGTACCAATTATTTCGCCACTTACCCCGAACGCTATTTCACTGGAGACGGTGCCTTGCGCGATGCCGAGGGCAATTACCGGATTACCGGCAGGGTTGATGATGTGCTGAACATCAGCGGACACCGCATCGGTACCGCCGAGGTGGAAAACGCCATCAACATGCACGAAGGTGTTGTGGAAAGCGCTGTGGTGGGTTATCCGCACGATATCAAGGGGCAGGGCATCTATGCCTTTGTCATTTACAGCGGAACGCATGGCGATGAGGAGCTGCGCCGGAAAGATATCGGCCTCACAGTGGCCAAAGTGATCGGCGCCATTGCCAAACCCGATAAGATCCAGTTTGTAAAGGGATTGCCCAAAACACGGAGCGGAAAAATCATGCGCCGCATCCTGCGCAAGATTGCCGAAGGCGAAAGCGGGAATCTGGGCGACACCACCACGCTGCTCGATCCGGGCGTAGTGGATGAAATCGTGCAGGGAAAAATCTGAACGCCCAACCATTCCATCGATTGTCAACCATGATAACAGCGCATATCGCCGCCTTGTTCAAAAAAGACCTGTTGCTTGAATTCCGCCAGCGCCATAACCTCTATGGTTTGCTGCTTTACAGCGCTTCCACCGTTTTTGTGCTTTACCTCTCGTTGGGGGAATCGGCCGCAGAAGTATGGAATGCGTTGTTCTGGACCATACAGTTGTTCGTATGTGTGAATGCCGTGGCCAAAAGTTTTTTACAGGAAGAGAGCGGGCGTATGCTGTATTATTACTCACTGGTTTCACCGGCTGCATTCATACTGGCCAAGACGCTGTATAATGCCGGCCTGATGCTCTGCATGAGCCTGATCGCCCTACTGCTCTTTTTTGTTTTTCTGGGCAATCCCCTGGGCAATCCCCTGCGCTTTGTAGGAACCGTGTTGCTGGGTGGCATTAGCATCAGCCTGGTATTCACCCTGATGAGCGCTATTGCGGCCAAAGCCGGACAGAATGCCGCACTCATAGCCATCATGGGGTTCCCTGTCATTCTGCCCATGCTGCTTATGCTTATCCGCCTCAGCAGGGCGGCCTTCGGTGAAATTTTTCGCGAAGGGGCCTTGTTACAGCTGGTATTGCTCGTGCTTGCCCTTGATGTGCTCGTGCTTGCCCTTTCCGTTATTCTATTCCCCTATCTCTGGAAAGAATAGCGGTGCATGATTGCCGGTGGCTTCGAATTTTGTTGATTCGGAAGAACGCATTCATATCCCCGGATTCTGATCTCGATTCATCCGCTTTCCCGGGCTTATCACATCCAAATTATTCCTGCCGTTTTTTACCCTTTGCCTTAACTTTGGCGCCTCGAAAAAACTGTCCAATTGAACAAGGGCTGGTGGAAATTATCAGGGTTCCTGTTGCTTGTCTATACCATCTTAGGCGGCTTTCTGTTGGATGTGCCCCGGCTTCCCATTCTGAATGAAACCATCCGAAATCTTTACTTCCATGTGGCCATGTGGATGGTGATGATGCTGCTCTACGGCGTGAGTTTCGTGTACAGCATCCGTTATCTCCGCTCCTTTAGTCTCCGCGACGACCTTTTCGCCACCCATTTTGCGGCTACGGCCTCCGTATTCGGTTTGCTCGGCTATCTTACCGGGGCTATCTGGGTCTCGGTCACCTGGCTGACCGATCAGCACCAGACCATTGGTAGTGTCATGCGCGAGCCCAAGCTGTTGGGCGCCGCTATCGCCCTGCTGATTTACGGCGCTTATTTTGTGCTCCGTGGTTCATTTACCGACATCGACAAACGGGCCCGTGTAAGCGCTGTATTCAACATCTTCGCTTTCATCATGCTTTTCCCCTGCATCTGGATTTTGCCGCGTCTGGTGGGAAGCCTGCATCCCGGCGCCCCGGGAAGCGACAGTGGCAATCCTGCCCTGAACTTCAAAGATATCGACAGCCGGCTGCGGATGGTATTTTATCCTGCCGTGCTGGGCTGGACCCTGCTGGGCATCTGGATTGTAACACTGCATGTGCGGTGGAGCCTGATGCGGGACAAGGTACTGCTGACTGAACCTGAACTAAAAAACTAAAAAAATAAAAACTGCTTGTCGATGTTCATCAAAGAGCTCAGATTTATCATGTTGTTGCTTGCAGGATCGATTCCGGTATCCGGACTGCTGGCCCAGCAACAACCGGTTGAAATGGCGGATGCCATGCGCAGCAACGGAAAAATCTACATCGTTGTAGCGGTATGCCTCACCATCCTGGTAGGATTGTTCCTCTATGTATGGCGGCTTGACCGGAAAATATCAAAACTGGAAAAGGAAGGCTGAGTGGAATAGTTGTTCCTGTAATTGGCTTGTCCGGTTGATTTTTTTCGGGAATATCTTTCACCCTAAATTGCGGTTTCACAACCCTTCATTGGGTTGGTTATTTGATAAACGATTGCTAAACCAAATTTTATGTCATCAGAAAAATCCTACAGTTTTTTTCAGAGTGTGGAAAAAAGCTTTGACAAGGCTGCCAAATTCACCAAATGGGAAAAGGGCTTGCTGGAGCAGATCAAAGCCTGCAACAGCGTGTACCAGATGCGTTTCCCCGTTCGCCGCGACGACGGCACCATCGAGGTGATCGAGGCCTACCGTGTACAGCATAGCCAGCACAAGAGCCCCTGCAAGGGCGGTATCCGTTTCAGTGATGAAGTGAATCAGGACGAAGTGATGGCACTCGCTTCGCTTATGACCTACAAGTGTGCGATTGTCAATGTGCCTTTTGGCGGCGGCAAGGGCGGACTCAAGATTAATCCTAAAAAATATTCGGTTTACGAACTTGAAAAGATTACACGCCGGTACACATCCGAACTGGTGAAGAAGAATTTCATCGGCCCCGGTATCGATGTGCCTGCACCCGATTACGGAACCGGTGAGCGCGAAATGGCCTGGATTGTGGATACCTATGCTTCCCTCAAACCCGGAGAAATCGATGCTGCCGGATGTGTGACCGGAAAGCCCATTACCCAGGGCGGTGTGCGCGGCCGTCGGGAAGCAACCGGACTTGGTGTTTTTTACGGCATCCGCGAAGTATGCAATATGCCCGAAGTGATGAACAAGCTTGGTTTGTCGCTGGGTATAGAGGACAAGACAGTTGTGGTTCAGGGCTTGGGCAATGTGGGCTACCACAGTGCCAAGTTCTTCCGCGAAGGCGGGGCTAAAGTGGTGGCCATTGCCGAGTATGAAGGAGCCATCTACAAGGCCGATGGCATCAATGAAGAAGAACTTTTCCAGCATCGTAAAGCCACCGGTAGTGTGTTGAATTTTCCCGGAGCCACCAATCTGGCAAAGAACACCGATGCCCTTGAACTGGAGTGCGACATTCTTATTCCTGCCGCCCTGGAGAATGTGATTAACGGAGAGAATGCACCGCGGGTGAAAGCGAAAATCGTCGGTGAAGCTGCCAACGGTCCCTGTACACCGGAAGCGGATGAGGTGTTTGCCCAAAAAGGAATTGTTTGTGTGCCCGACATGTACCTGAATGCCGGCGGTGTTACCGTGAGTTATTTCGAATGGTTGAAGAATCTCAGCCATGTGCGCTACGGGCGGATGGAGAAGCGGTTCAATGAGAACATGAACAACCAGATCATCAGCCAGATAGAAGAACTGACCGGCAAAAAAGTTTCGGATGAGAAAAAAGGCATGATCGTGCACGGTGCCGATGAGCAGGAACTGGTGCACAGCGGCCTTGAGGAAACCATGATTGCAGCCACCCGTGAGATTATCGAGGTCTGGCACAGCAATCCTGAAATCCCCGACATGCGCACAGCGGCCTATGTATGTGCCATCAATAAAGTGGCTACCAGCTACGCCGAGTTGGGTATCTTCCCTTAATGATTACTGAAAATCTTTTCACCCGCCTTTACGGCGGGTTTTTTTATACGAAAGTGATTTGTGTCATTAAGCCCTTAGGGCTGCCAGCCTTTTGAAGGCTTTGCCCAGCATGCTTGTGATGTCTCCGGCCAGCAGGGCTTCTTCTGAGTTGGCTTCAGCAGCGTAATCGCCGGCAAGTCCGTGCAGGTAAACGCCCAGTATGGCCGCATCTGAAGGGGTATACTGCTGTGCGAGAAGACCGGTCAGGATACCCGTGAGCACATCACCCGAACCGGCCGTGGCCATGCCCGGGTTCCCGGTACTGTTGAACCAGCCTGTACCGTCGGGCAATGCAATCAGGCTGTGATGGCCTTTCAGGATGATGATCAGGTTATGCTCCTGCGCTTGCTGCATCGCTTTCGCTGCGCGTGCTTCACCGGAGGGCTGGGCGCCAAACAGGCGTTCAAATTCGCGGACATGCGGGGTAAGGATGCTGTTTGCCGGAATCGTATTCAGGAGTTGGGGTCGTTCCGATATGAAATTTAGTGCGTCAGCATCAATCACTAACGGTTTTGTGTACACGCTGAAAAGCTGTTGAAGTGCATCGCCGGTTTCCTGTGCCCGGCCGATACCCGGCCCGATGCCTACTGCGTTGTATCGTTCCAGATTTTCAGGCAGGTTGTTGATACATGCTGTTCCGCTTGTGATAACCATGGCTTCCGGAAGTCCTGTCTGCAAGATGATTTCGATACTTTCGGGAATTTGGCAAGTCAGCAAACCTGCTCCGCTTCGAAGACAGCTTCTTGCGGCAAGCAGGGCCGCCCCGGCTTTACCGCTGCTTCCGGCAATCAATAAGGCATGGCCGAACTGCCCCTTATGGGCAAAGGGTTGCCGCGGCCGGTAGATCTTCCGTACATCTGCTTCCGTGATCAATTGGAATTTCGTTTCAAGTTTTTGGATGAATCCGGGATGCAGGCCGATATCCAGCACATGGACCTCTCCGGTATACGCATGATTTTCGGGATAAAACATGGGCAACTTGTACGACTGGAAGGTATAGGTTGCTGTTGCCCTGATGCAATGCAGGGAAGATTGTCCTGCCCCTTCAAACAACCCGCTTGGCGTATCAATGGCGATGACGGGCAGTTCCGATGCATTGATATGGTCAATCAACTCAGCCGCCAGGCCCGCTGCAGTCCGGTTCATGCCGGTACCGAACAGGGCATCGATGATAATACCCGGTTGATCTCCCCAATCCGGGAAGTCTTTTTGTGATTTGATTTCAATCACCCGCACATCGCCGCGCTGCATCAGTCTTTGGAAATTGATGCTGTTATCGGCTGATATGCTGTCTTCCTTGGCGTAGCGAAATACAGATACAGAATACCCTTTTTCCGCGAGCATGCGTGCCAGTGCGAGTCCGTCGCCTCCATTGTTTCCGCTGCCGCAAAAAATCGTGAAGTGGTGCCCCCTTGTATAGGTTTCGAAAATTTTTTCCGCACATGTACCTGCGGCCCGTTTCATCAGGTTGATGCTGCTGATGGGTTCGTGGGAGATGGTGTATTGATCCCACATGCGCATCTGTTCATCCGTGGGTATTTTCATTCGAGGGAAATTGATGCGGGAAACTTATCGGCTGTAATTCGGGGCCTCGCGGGTTATGGCAATATCGTGTGCATGGCTTTCCTTCATGCCGGCATTGGTGATTTTCACAAAGCGGGCCTGTTGCAGAGCCGCAATATTTTTTGCGCCGCAGTAGCCCATACCGGCCTTGAGCCCGCCCGTGAACTGATGTACGATTTCCCTGACCGGGCCTTTGTAGGCGACACGGCCTTCGATGCCTTCCGGAACAAATTTTTTGATATCGTCTTCCGGATCCTGGAAATAGCGGTCGCTGCTGCCCTGCGCCATCGCACCCAGTGAGCCCATGCCGCGGTACTGTTTGAAACGGCGGCCTTCGTAGATGATGGTTTCACCCGGACTCTCCTCGGTGCCGGCAAATACATTACCCATCATCACGCAGGAAGCGCCTGCGGCAAGCGCCTTCACCATATCACCCGTGTAGCGGATACCTCCGTCGCTGATGATGCCCACCTGTTTTTTGCGCAGCGCTTCGGCGGCATTCATCACAGCGGTAATCTGGGGTATGCCGGCTCCGGCAACGATACGGGTGGTGCAGATGGAACCTGGACCGATACCTACTTTGACGGCGCTGGCTCCCGCTTCGGCCAGGGCAAGCGCTCCTGCGGCCGTGGCCACATTGCCGGCAATAATTTCCGTTTTTTTGAATTGCTTTTTGATGGCTTTGAGTTTTTCCATTACCCCTCTGGTATGTCCGTGTGCGCTGTCGAGGCAGATTAAATCCACCCCTGCGGCAAGCAGGGCCTCCACCCGCTCGGTACTGTCGCGGGTAATACCCACTCCAGCACCTACAAGCAGCCGCCCGAATTCATCCTTGGCGGCATGCGGATGGCTTTTGAGTTTGAGGATATCGCCGAATGTGATGAGCCCGGTAAGTTTACCGGCTGCATTCACCACCGGCAGTTTTTCTACCTTGTTTTTTTTGAAGATCAGCTCTGCTTTTTTGAGGTCGGTTCCCTCCGGTGCGGTGATCAGTCCGCTTTTCGTCATCACGGTGCTGACTTTTTCCTTCATATTGGTTTCGAAGCGCAGGTCGCGGTTGGTGAGTATGCCTACGAGTTTATGCTGCCGGTCGACAATGGGAATGCCGCCGATCTTGTTTTCCCGCATCATGCGCAAGGCTTCGCCAATGCTGGCTTCGGGCCCCAGGGTAAGGGGATCGAGAATGAGTCCGCTTTCGCTGCGTTTCACTTTACGAACCTGTTCCGCCTGTTTTTCCACACTCATGTTCTTGTGCAGGATGCCCAGCCCTCCCTCGCGGGCCAGCGCAATAGCCAGTGCCGCTTCGGTCACGGTGTCCATGGCCGCGCTAAGCATCGGAATGTTCAACCTTATTTTTGGAGTAAGCCGCGTGGTAATATCCACATCGCGGGGTAATACTTCGGAGTAGGCCGGCACCAGCAACACATCATCGAAGGTGAGCCCCTCGCTGGTGAATTTGGGAAATGGGCTTTTGGCCTGGTTTTTAGGGATTGCTGCCATAGTCAAAATTAACCAAATTGTCGGCAATGGGGTTGTTACCCTTTCATTAAGGCAAACCCTGATGATGTTAGGTATGATCCCAATTCCGGCCTCCGCTCAGCAAAGCTTGTAGAGTTTTCCGGGCATACAAGCCACAATGCCTTTCATTTCCAGTTGCAGCAGGGTGGCGGCAGTGGCGCTGCTGCTGAGGCCGCTGCCCAGATAAAGCTCGTCGATATGGACCAGTTCTTTTTCACGGAGCCGGTTGATGATGCTGTTTTCTTCAGGGGAGAGCTCAATAAACAGTTCCCGTTGTTTTTTTCGGGGTACGCGGAGGGCCGGCAACCAGTTCATCATCTGCAGCAAATCATCGCCGCAGGTGATCAGGGCGGCCTTGTTGTTTCTGATCAGGTAATTGCAACCCTCGCTGCGTGCATCGGTGCTTCGTCCCGGAACGGCGAACACATCGCGGTTGTAGCTGTTGGCCAGCTCCGCCGTAATCATGGAGCCGCCTTTCTCGCGGGTTTCAATCACCACCAGTGCATCGCAAAGTCCGGCTACGATTCGGTTTCTCCGGGGGAAGAACATTTTCTCGGGTTCGGTATCACTGAAGAATTCGGTCAGCAATCCGCCCGAAACGGTCATCTGTTTTGCCAGGCCTTTGTTTTGCGCGGGATAGATGCCGTGCAGTCCGTGTGCAAGCACGCCAACGGTATGCATCTCCTGACGGATGGCTGTTTTATGGGCGATGGTATCGATGCCGAAAGCCAGGCCGCTTACCACAAGAACGCCATGCGGCTTCAGTTCTTCAATCAGTTGTTCACAAACCGATTTGCCGTACTCGGTATGGTTGCGGGTGCCGACGATAGCCACCGATTTCTCGGGATTGAGTGTGGTGTTGCCTTTGTAGAAAAGCAATGCCGGGCTGTCGTAGCAATGGTGCAACCGTTTCGGGTAATCTTCTGAACTGAAGAACAGCGGCCGAATGGCATATTTTTCCAGAAAAGCGATTTCCTTTTCGCAGCTGCCGAAGTCGTTGAAGTTCTTGATGCAGGAAGCCCGCACCGATCCGATGCCTTCGGTGAGTTCCAGATCTTTTTTCCGGGCCAGAAAGATGTTTTCCGCCGATCCGAACTTCTGGGCCAGCAGTTTTGCATGGATGTCGCCGATATGCGGAACAAGCTTGAGGGCAAGTTGGTAGATCAGGTCGCGGTACATGGGGTGGTTTTCCGGACAGGCAAATTAGTGCCGGATGGTGCCGGCAATCCGGTGTTTTTCCCCGGGAAAATGTTTTTTTCCGGAGCTTTTCCGGATAAAAAATTTCTTTGATTGGAAATCTGGTTCAGTTGCCGGTCACTTCCAGTTCGGTGCGCCTGTTTTTTGCCCTTCCGGCTTCGCTGCTGTTTTCAGCAATGGGTTTGGCGGCGCCCCAGCCTTTTGCGGTCAGGCGTTCCCTGGCGATTTTCCGGCTCGAGAGCAGGTAATTGACTACCGCCTGTGCCCGCTCGAGCGAGAGTTTACCGTTGTCGCTGGCTTTCCCCACATTGTCGGTATGTCCGCTGATGAGGATTTTCATGGAAGGGTTGTCGGTCATTAGTTGCACCACATTGTCGAGCTCGATGCGTGATGCCGGATTGAGCGTCGATTGGTTGGTTTCGAAGAAGATATTTTTCAGCACGATCACCGCGCCGGGCGCGATGGGTTGCAGGGGAATATCGGCGGTAAAGAAGGAATCGGCCTGTCCTTTTTCCAGGCGGTAGTTTTCGGAGAAGAACAGATAGCCCTTGCGGTTGACATTGAAGCGGTAGGATCCGCCTACCGGCAAGGGGGTGAGGTAGTTGCCCAATTCGTCGGTTTGCAGCCGGCTGATGGTTTTTCGGTTATTCAAATCTGTTAGTTCTACCGTGGACGGAAGTCCGTCACGGGTTTTGGCGTCGTACACCTTTCCCTTGACCCAGAATGTAGCCGGCGGACGCATGTCTTCTGGAAGCAGGAAGCGGTACATGTCCAGCGCTCCGCGGGAGTCGCTGCGTTCGCTGGCATAATAGGCCGTTTTGCCGTCGGCGGCCACAATAAGTGAACCTTCGTCGTCGATGGTATTGATCGGATAGCCCAGGTTTTCGGGGGTGGTCCAGTCTTCGCCCGTACTGTCTTTTTTCGCAAAGAAAAGGTCGGTTGCGCCGTAGCCGGTATGCCCGCTGCTGTTGAAGAACAGGGTCTGGTTGTCGGCATACATGAAGGGGCAGCTTTCCTCGCCTTCGGTGTTGATGGTGGGGCCCAGGTTTTCGGGTTGTTCCCAGCGGCCTTTTTCATTGCGGTGGGTGACCCAGATGTCTTTGCCACCGTATCCGCCGGGCCGGTTGCTGCTGAAATAAAGGTCGCGCTTGTCGGGCGATAGGCTGGGGGCCGATTCCCAGGCGTCGGTGTTTACCGTGCCGCCCAGATTGACCGGTTCCGACCAGCCGTTTTTTGTTTTATAGGAAATGTACAGGTCGCAGCTGCCTTCACCCTCGGGATAATTGCAGCCGGTGAAGACGATCCATTCGCCGTCCTGAGCAATGTTCTGCGCACCCTCGTTCAGGTTGGTGTTCACCTTTCCTTCGAGCGGCTTGCTACCCGACCAGGTTCCGTTGACCGATGTGCTTTCAAAAAAATCTTCGTCTTTGGCCTGACGACGGGTGTAGATGAGTTTTTTTCCGTCGATGGTGAGCGAGGGATAATATTCCGGAAGGGATGAGTTGATGCTGTCGCCCAGATTTTCCGGGGCGAACACATAATTTCCTGTGGGATGCCGCTTCGCATGGTCCAGCGCGAAGCTGTAGACCGAACGGCGGTAGGCACCGGCTTTTTTACTTTGCTGGTTGAGGCTGGGATCTTCCAGAAAGCGGTTGACTTTTTCCAGGGCTTTTTCAAACGCTCCCGTACCGGCCAGCGAAATCGAGTAGGGGAGCAGGTACTGCCTGCTGTAAACGGAATCGATTTGCAGGGCCTGTTCAAAATCCGCTACCGAGGAATCGTATTTGCGCTGATCGGCGTAGATGCCGGCTCGGGTGAGGTATCCGTCCACAAAGCGGTTGTCGATGGTGATGGACCTGTTCACTGCAGCGATTGCCTCAGCGTATTTGCCTTCACGGGCGAAGTTGTAGGCCTGTTCGTAGATTTCGGCAACCTTCCTGCTGACTTTTTCGGGATTGTATCCCTGTGCTTCGCCGTTTAAAAAACTAAAGCAGAGGCAACACAGGAGAATCAGTACTTTCTTCATGACCATTGATGGCATCCTATTAGACTTGACGCGTGAAGGTAATCAGAAAGGCAGGTTTAGACGATGAATCGCTGTTAAAAAAGAAACGCAGTGTAGTGTTAGCAAAAATGAATCGTTTTTTTCCATCAGGGCACACCGACATATTTATGCACCTGCAGCGAGAGTTGCCAGCGCGGATTGTTTTTGATGTATTCGATGATCAGTGGAGTGTTCTTTTCCGATTTCTCCCATTCGGGTTGCAGGAAGAGCCGGCAGCCGGGGGATACCTGTTGGGCATATTGCTCCGCCCAGGCAAAGTCGGAGGTATTGAATACGACAACTTTAAGTTCGTCGGCTTCTACAAGTATTTCGGGTAGCGGGGGTTTGAATTTTTTCGGCGAAAGGCAGATCCAGTCCCAGGTACCGCTCAGCGGATGGGCGCCCGATGTTTCGATATGTGTTTTGAAACCGGCTTCCTGCAATGCCGCGGTAAGCCTGTCCAGCCGGTGCATCAGCGGTTCGCCGCCGGTAATTACCACGATTTTGGCAGGCGTTTTACGGACGGCGTCCACGATTTCGTCTATTCGATAGCGTGGGTGCGCATCTTCTTGCCAGCTTTCTTTCACATCGCACCACACACAACCCACATCGCAGCCGGCCAGCCGGATGAAATAGGCGGCGCTTCCCTGGTGGTAGCCTTCACCCTGTATGGTGTAAAAGTGCTCCATTACGGGTAGTTGTTCGCCGGAAAGATTGTCCTGTTGCATTATGGATAACGGGATGTTTAAAAAGCAGCGTTGGCTGTTTCGTTTGTCTTCTATCGGGTAATGACCTGCTTTGCTTTCGCGGCCTGCAGGGTATTGGTCAGCAAGGCAGCGATGGTCATCAGGCCTACGCCACCGGGCACGGGGGTGATATGGCTGCAACGGGGTGCAACCGCTTCAAAGTCGACATCACCTTTGATGGCGAAGCCGCTTTTTTTGCTGCTATCGGGCACCCGGGTGATGCCTACATCGATGACAACGGCGCCTTCCTTCACCATGTCGGCCTTGAGAAATCCGGGGATGCCCAATGCGGCTACGAGGATGTCGGCCTCGCGGCAAAAAGCAGCCAGGTTTTCGGTACGGCTGTGGCAAAGCGTGACTGTGCAGTTGCCCGGATAACTGTTGCGACTCAGCAAAACGCTCATCGGCCGGCCCACGATATTGCTTCTGCCGATAACGACTGCGTGTTTGCCTTCAGTAGGAATTTGATAATGTTCAAGCAGCAGGATAATGCCCAGCGGCGTGGCCGGTACAAATGCGGGGAGTCCGAGCATAAGCCTGCCTGCGTTTACCGGATGAAAACCATCCACATCCTTGGCCGGATCGATCTGTTCGATGATTTTTTCGGATGCGATATGCGCAGGCAGCGGCAATTGAACGAGGATGCCGTCGATATCCTCATCGGCATTGAGCCGGCTGATGGTTTCCAACAATTCCTTTTCGCTTACGGATGCTTCAAAGCGGATAAGTGTACTGCGGAATCCTACCGCTTCGCAGTTGCTGATCTTGCTGCTTACATAGGTTTCGCTGGCGCCATTGTTCCCTACCAGAACCGCAGTGAGATGCGGCTTCCTGTTTGTTTGTCGGGAATAGGCTATGGTTTCTTCAAGCAGCTTGTCTTTGATGGCCTGTGCGGCTGTTTTGCCGTCGAGTAATTGCATGCCGCAAAATTAGCGTTAAAGAACTATTCGCTTCAGAAGTGCTGTTTGCAAAAAAGGGAATTAACGCGTATTACGTTGTTGTTTTTCCCGGGAAAAAGGGGGCATTTCAACTTCAGGAGTACCCGGCTGAGACAGCAAATTGCATGACAATTGTTTCCGCTGATGCGTCATGTTTTTTTCTGTGTTTTTTCGTGCGGCATGTTGAATGCCGGTGTTTTTGCTCAGGCACTGCGGCAGCCGCTTTCGGCTTTGTATCCGACATCATCCGGTTATAGTCTTTATCAGCGTGATGTCTTTGGTTTGCTTGCCAATCCTGCTTCTTTGGCTTTTGTACAGCATTTTTCTGCAGGGGTTTATGGGGAGCGGCGATTTATGCTGGCTGAATTAGGGGTCTACCATCTTGCTGCCGCTTTACCGATGGGTCCGGGCGCCCTGGGTGTTTGTGCCCGTTATTCCGGATTCAGCGGCTATCAGGAATCAGGCCTGGGCATTGCCTATGCCCGAAGGCTGGGTGAAAAAGCGGCATTGGGTATACAGTTCAATCGTGTGCATTTCCGGGTGCCGGGAATAATAACAGATGCTGTAATTTCTGCGGATTTGGGCGCACTGGTGCGTGTGGCGCCAAAACTTACGATCGGACTTCATCTGCATAATCCGGCAGGTGGGTTGTTTGTCAAAACTGAAGAACGCTTGCCATCCACATTCAGGCTGGGTATGGGCTTTGATGCCTCCGAAAAATTTCATGTAAGCGCTGAGTTGTTGAAGGAGTCAGGTATGCCCATATCATTTCTTTCAGGTTTTCAGTATCAATTTCAGGAACGGTTTTTCATCCGGGCCGGAATCAATGCTGCGGTTGGTTCGGGGTTTGCGGGATTTGGTTTGGCCTGGGCCGGACTGCGTGCCGATCTTACCGCAAGCCTGCATCCGCAGCTGGGTCTTAGTCCCGGATTCATGCTGGTTTCATTTCCCGGAAAAAAATTGCCGGAGAAAACGAATTCCGCTCATCCTTAACGAATCATCAGCGTGCAGCGTAGTTTTTTATTTCGATGGATTTATCGGTTCCTGCCTGTTGTTGTATTGAGCGCTTCAACAGTCTTACTGAAGGCCCAGACGCCGGCAGAGTCTGCAGATCCGCTTTTTGTAACGCAGCTTGAAAATATCACCGAAAGTCTTGGCGATGCCCAGCCTGAAGATGATCAGAATGCGCAGGCGTTGGAGCAGTACCTGCGCACACCGATCAATCTGAATGCGGCAGATGAAGCCGCGCTCTCCGATTTCTTTTTTCTGAGTCCGCTGCAGATCCGCCATCTGCTCGATTACCGCAGCCTGCTCGGCGAACTGCTGAGTATCTATGAACTGCAGGCCGTTCCGGGATGGGACCCCGCAGTTATCGGGCGGATCAGGCCCTATGTGGTGGTGAAGCCTACTGCAGGAATGCTTGAACAATTCCGTGAGCGTTTGCGCGGAGGCACGCATCAACTGCTTGCGCGGATGAATCAGCCTATGCAGCTTACCGAGGGCTTTCGTGCCGATCCCCGTACCGGGAATCCTGCGTATAAGGGATCGCCCCTGCGCTTGCTCCTGCGTTACGGATACCAGCATAAGCATCTGCTGCAGTATGGGTTTGCCGCCGAAAAAGATGCCGGTGAAGAATTTTTCCGGGGAAGCCAGCGCCTCGGTTTCGATTTTTATTCGGCCCATCTTTTTGTCCGCGACCTGGGTTTCGTGCATACATTGGCGTTAGGTGACTTTACGGTCAACCTGGGTCAGGGGCTGATCCACTGGCAGGGACTTGCATTCCGGAAAAGTGCTGAAATCACGGCAGTAAAGCGGCAGGCGCCAATCCTTCGTCCCTATCGTTCCGCAGGCGAGTACAATTTTCACAGGGGAGTGGGCATTACGCTGGGGCGGGGACCCACGACATTCACGGCATTTGCTTCGCTGCGAAAACTGGATGCGAACCGGGAAGCGGATACTTCATCGGGAGCTGAACTTTTCCGGGTTACCTCTTTTCAGCAAAGTGGTTTGCACCGTACCGCTTCGGAGCTGGCCGACAAAGGGGTGCAACGGCAATGGACCTTCGGCGGTAACCTGAGTCGTTCATTCCGCGGGGGACGTATCGGACTGAATGCGGTCCGATACCTTTTCGGCACACCTATAAAAAGCAATCCCGCCCCCTATAATCTTTATGCCCTGTCAGGAAAGCACTGGGGCAACTATAGTCTCGATTTCAGTTATACCCTGCGGAATGTTCATCTGTTCGGGGAGTTGGCGACGGACGCCGGTTTGAACGCTGCCGGAATAGCCGGATTTGTGATGAGTGTTGACGCTGCGGCAGACCTCAGCTTCGTTTACCGGAACATTGCTCCGCAGTACCGGTCCCTCTATGCCAATGCGTTTACAGAAAATTCAGCCCCATCCAATGAACGCGGTATTTATACGGGTATCAGCATAAGGCCCGCTTCGGGATGGCGGGTTGATGCCTACGCCGATCTTTACCGTTTCCCCTGGTTGCGCTATACGGCTTCGGCACCTTCATCGGGTGCGGATTATCTGGCCCAGCTGACCTGGCGCCCGGACAGGAAGCTTGAACTCACGCTTCGATACCGCACCGAAACCAAGGAAGAAAACCGTATGGAGTTTTATGGCGACGGAAGTACGGCACCGGGACCGGTTACCCGTCAGGGCCTCCGGTGGCATATTCAATACAAAATTTCCGGCGCGTTTACCCTAAGGCAGCGGATGGAGCTGGTTTGGTTCAACCGAAGGGGTTTGAATCCGCAGGAGGGCTTTCTTTGCTACACCGATTTCGTGTACAAGCCGATGCAGCGGCCGTATTCGGGAAACATCCGGCTACAATACTTCGAATCCGATGGTTATGATAGTCGTATATATGCCTATGAAAACGATGTATTGTTCAGTAATTCTATACCCGTGTTTTATACTAAGGGCTACAGGATGTATCTGAATATCAACGGCGATCTTTCCCGGAAACTGGGTTTTTGGTTCCGGGTTGCCACTACCCGTTTTACCGGTGAACAGCGACCCGGTTCGGGGTTGAATTCAAGTGAAGCGGGATGGAAGTCGGACCTTACATTTCAGTTGAGGTACCTGTTTCAATGAAATGCCCCGTTCATTGTCGATTTGTGTAGCGGAATAAGTCAATTTGAGGGTCAAAACCCCCTCAATTTTTTTTCACAACAAAATATCCCTACTTTTACAACCTTCATATACTACCAAACTAATAACCAGCTAAACATGAGAAGATCTCTATCATTGTTCATCTTGCTATTGTTCAGTACCGCATTAGCATTTGCACAAACCCGGCTTGTATCGGGAAAAGTAACGGATAAGGACGGGGCTCCCGTGGCTTTTGCCTCCGTAAAGATCAAAGGCTCCAAGACCGGTGTTCAGGCCGACGCGTTGGGGGCATATACCATCCGGGTAAAGGAAGGGGATGTGCTCGAGTTTTCTTCTGCCAATTTCAAGGGAGCTGATGTTGTAATCGGCAACCAGCAGTTTTTGACTACTTCCCTGGAAAAAACAGGAGCGCTCACCGAAGTGGTGGTTACCAGCGCCTTCGGTATCAAGCGGACCGCCCGGAGTGTATCTGCCAACGCGCAGGTGGTTACCGGTGAGCAATTGAATACCATCCGTCAGACCAATGTGAACAATGCTTTGGCGGGTAAGGTTTCCGGGATCCAGGTGAGAAGCCAGTCCTCCGCAGCCCTGGGCCGTGAAACCAATATTCGTGTCCGCGGTGAATCCAACGCGGGTGGTGGTGCTTCCTCACCCATCTATGTGGTTGACGGTACCATCATCGCCAGCAATAATGATATCAATCCCGATGATATTGAAGACATTTCCGTTCTGCAAGGACCTCAGGCTGCAGCGCTGTTTGGTCCTGATGGCAGCAACGGCGCCATTGTTGTGACTACCCGTAAGGGTCGTAAGGGTGCCAAGGGTATCGGCGTCGATATCAATACAGGTGTGCAGTTCGACAAGATCTATATCCTTCCCAATTATCAGAATAGTTATGCCGGCGGCGGCTCTTATGACCTCTCCCGCTTCACCTGGCAGCCGGGTATGCCCGATTTCTGGAAATCGCTGGACGGCAAGTTCTATCGCAATTATTCGGACGATGCCAGCTGGGGTCCCCGCATGGTCGGACAGGAATACATTCCCTGGTATGCCTGGTATCCCGGCACTGAATACTCGGGAAAAACAGCTTTCCTGAATCCTCAGCCCAACAACGCCCGTGACTTCTTCAATACCGGGGTTACGCTGCTGAATAATATCAGTCTGAGCAAAGTAACCGACGGCTCAAGCATCCGGGTTTCCTACACCAATCAGGATATGAAGGGTCTGATTCCCACTTCCTATCTGCGCCGGCACAACTTCAATATCAATGCATCCTATGACCTGAACTCACACCTGATGTTCAGCACCAATATCACCTATCTCTCCCAGCGCAGCAATGCGGAGAATGATGACGGTTACTCCAATAACTCCACCGGAAATTTCAACTCCTGGTTCCACCGCGATCTGGACATGGGTATCATGCGCCAGTTGCAGAATTTGACTACGCCTGAGGGTGTTTTGGCCAGCTGGAATATGCCTTTGAGTCCGGAGAGTTACAATCCGGCTAATCCCAATGCATTTTATAAGGGCAACTACTGGTATAATCCTTATGCCTATTACAACAACATCTCTTTTATCAATCAGCGTGACCGCCTTTTCGGCGATCTCTCACTGACCTACAAGTTCAACAATGATTTCTCGTTCCGGGCCACCTACCGGAAGCAGCAGCTGACCACCAATGAAGAGCGCACGGTGAACAGCATCCTCCAGGTCAGTGCGGCCCAGGCTTCCATCAACAACTCCTATGTGGATGGTACCAATGCCAACGTGGGTAAAGCCATGTACGGTACCGGCCAAACCTACTCGAACAGGAATGTGTATGAGGGGGTTGCTTCCTACCGTAAGAAGTTCAAGGACTTCCAGGTGAATGCCAATGCCGGTATCGAAATCACCAAGATTTCCGGAAAGAACATCTTTGCCAATACACTGGGCGGTTTCTCGGTTCCCGACTTTTTCGCCCTGACCAACTCGGTGAATCCCATCGGCTATTCCAACACCCGCAGCGAGGAGAAACGCCGTGCTGTTTTCCTCCGTGGCGATCTGGGCTGGAGGAATATGCTCTTCTTCGAATTCGTAACCCGTAACGACTGGTCATCTACCCTGCCCGTGGGCAAGAGTCTTTTCAGCCAGACCTACGGCGGAAGTTTCGTGTTCAGCGACCTGACCAAGGATGCCCTTCCCTGGTTGAGTTATGGTAAGTTGCGCGCTTCATATGGTGAAGTGACTCGCTTCCTCTCTCCCTATGAACTGGCCGTCAACTATTCCCTAAATTCCCAAACCTGGAACGGCAATGGTCTTATGGCCACTCCGAATACCCTGCCCGATAGCAAGCTTACCGGTGCTCTGGCTACCACTACCGAGTTCGGCGTTGACCTGCGCTTCCTGAAGAATCGTTTAGGCTTCAGCGTTACTTACTATATTGGCGAAGACAAGAAAGCGCCGATCAGCGGTCAGGTCAGCGGTACCTCCGGTATTACGGTCATCCGCGGTAATTTCGGAAGCACGCGCAGAAAGGGAATCGATGTACAGTTCAACGCCAAACCTTTTGTCGGAAAGAATTTCGGCTGGGACATCAATGCCACCTTCAGCCGTCAGCTTGAGAACCTGGTCACTGCAATCGCTCCCGGTGTAGATCAGCTGGCCTTCTCCGGCGGCGCCTCCTTCAACGGTATCGAACCTCCTTATACGGTAAATGCCGTTGGACAACAGTGGGGGATGATGTTCGGTTCCGGCGTGAAGCGCATCAACGGACAGCCTGTACTTGACGCAGGTGGTTTGCCCATCAAGGCGGACGCTCCTGTGTTTTTCGGTTCGGTGCTTCCCAACTACACCGGAGGTGTTCAGAACAGCTTCAACATTTTCCGCAACTTCCTGCTGAATGTGAATATCGATTATCAGGTGGGCGGAAAATTCTTCTCCCTGTCTGATATGTGGGGGTCCTTCTCCGGACTGCTTGCCCGCACGGCTACCATCAACGACAAGGGTAACTCGATCCGCGACGCTCCCGCCGACGGTGGAGGCATCAAGGTTACCGGTGTTGACGAAACAGGAAAACCTGTAACCCATTATGTGGATGCACAGAACTATTTCCACAGTCTGGTGAACCGCAACATTTTTGACGATTACATCTATGACCTGACTTTTGTCAAACTCCGTGAGTTAAGCTTCGGATACCGCATACCGGTGAACCGCCTGAAAATGGGCCGTTTCATCCAGAACGCCACCTTCTCCATCGTATCCCGCAACCCCTGGCTGATTTATGCCAAGACCCGGGACTTCGATCCGGCTGAAATCAACAGCGTTTATGGCGAAGACGGCCAGCTGCCCGGCACCCGTTCGGTTGGTGTGAACCTGAAAATCGGATTTTAAATTAATCAGTCAACAGACAACCTCATAATATACACGAAGATGAAAGCACTAAAAATAACCAGTTTGTCGATCCTGCTCGCCGCGTTCACCCTATTGACCGGTTGCGAGAAACTGAAGGATTTCGGCAACACCAATGTGAACCCCAATGGTACTACCAAGCCCAACACAGCGGCTTTGCTGAGCAATGTGCTTGCGGGAGTCGCCAGCCGGGCCAGCCAGCAGAACCCCGGCTACTATTGCCAGTATTTCTCGGAGACCCAGTATCCCGGTGTTTCCCTTTACAGCACCCCGCAGTTTGATTTCGACGGAATCTATGCCGGTGCGATGTACGATTGCCAGAATATCATCAACACCTGCAACAGCGATCCGGCTTCGGCCAGTACCAACGGCTCTGTTCAGAACCAGAAAGCCATTGCCACCATCCTCAAGTGCTATTATTTCTGGACCATCAGCGATGCCTGGGGTGATATCCCTTACTCCGAGGCGCTGAACATTGGCAACAGCTTTCCCAAGTACGACAGCCAGGAGGACATTTACAAAGGGATCATCAATGAGCTTACCACCGTGGTGGACAACTTTGAAGAAAATGGAACCGCTGTCCGCGGTGATCTGGCCTACAACGGCGACATTTCCAAATGGAAAAGACTGGCCAATTCCATCCGCGTGCTCATGTCCCTGCGTCTCAGTAAGAAGTATAGTGGTGATACCGAATACGCCGCAGCAACAATGCGTGCAGCACTCAGTCATCCTGCCGGCGTGATTGACGATAATGTGCACAATTTCAAAATCGCCTACCCGGGAGGAAATTTCCGCAGTCCCTGGTTTGCAACCTACGATGCCCGGGATGATCTGGGTGAAAGCCTGTTCTTTGTGCAGTTGCTGAACAGTATGGGCGACCGCCGTCAGGCCGACCGTGTGTTCGGCAGCAGTGACAACGGCGTTCCCTACGGCCGCGATCGTGCCTCTTTCATGAACAACTGGTTTGCAGCCAATTCCACAACCTATTCCAAAGTATTAGGTCCTCAGTACCGCCAGTCGAACAGCACGGTAAGTCTGGTGCATGCCGCGGCTGTTCTCTTCGCCCAGGCCGAAGCTCGTGAGCGTGAGTGGGTAACCACCGGTCTTCCTGCCAGCACATTGTATCAGAATGCCATTACGGCCTCCTATACCCAGTGGGGCCTTCCTGCTTCCGCTGTAACCACCTATCTCACCAATCCACTGGTAGCCTACGGTACCGATAACCTGAAAAAGATTGCCATACAGCGCTATGTGGCTCTCTATCCCGACGGACTGCAGGGCTGGTGCGAATGGCGCAGAACCGGTTTCCCTGAACTGACTCCGGCACAGGATGCTACCAATACGACCAAAGCCATCCCCCGTCGTTACAATTATGGTCAAAGGGATTACAGCACCAACAGGCTCAATGTACAGGCAGCTGCTGCTGCAATTCCCCTTCCCGTACCGACACCTCCGGGCGCCGTTGCCGGAGATACCCAGGATGGTCGTGTATGGTGGGACCGTTAATCATGTTTAAAAACCGATAAACCAATATAATCATGAAGCATATTCTTACAAATTCCTGCCTGGTGCTTTTCTCCGCCTTGTTGGTCGGAACCGGCTGCAAGAAAGCCATCGCTCCCGAACCATTGGGCGATCGCGGTCAGTCTATCATAAAGTTTTACGGTGGGCTTGCCGATACGGCCAGCGGGTATAACTCAGGGTACAAGGTCATCAATGTGGACCTGGTGAACACACCGCAGGTTTTGCAGATGGTGGATATCCGCCGCGATGCCGCCAACAATGCCGACCTGAACAAGCGAATTGTAGTTCAGGTGAAGAACGATCCGGGTGCTGCCAGCGCCTATGATCCGAGTTTTAATCCATTGCCGGCCGGTTCTTATTCCATTGATAATTCTATCCCCATTGTGGGTGAAAACTACGAAGTGGTCTTGGAGCCAGGTGAAATCTCAAAAGTTATCAAACTCACACTCAATAACGCGCTTGCCCTTGACTTGAACTCACGTTATGCCATGGGCTTCACCATCATCAGCGTTGATCCCAACACCCGTATTGCTGCCATTGAAAGTTCAATGGTTGTGGAAATCGGCGTAAAGAATCAATGGGATGGTGTATATAAGGTCAGCGGTACCTTCTTCCACCCTGTAAATGCGGCGTTGGTTGGTCCTTTTGGAACCGCCAGCACCGGTGGAGATCTCTTCTGCGACATGGTTACAACAGGATCTAACACGCTGAATCGTGATTACGGAGGTAATGTGGGAGAGAGTGTGGTTGTTTACAATTCCACTTCCGGAGGACTTACCTATTTCTCCGGTGTGAAAATGCGTTTCGCAGTAAATCCGGCAACTAATATCGTGACGCTCTCCGCTGCTCCTACGGCTACTGTAGGACCTGATGCCTCACCTTATGATTGCACCTACAATCCCGCCACCAAGACCTTCAACCTGAATTATGGTTGGACAGCCAGCGGCGGACAAAGAAGGATAACCGAGATATTGCAGTACGTACGTCCCCGTTAATACCTAAAACTTATTTTCTAAACAAGAGCCCTGAGAAGGGCTCTTTATTTATCCGCTTATGAGCAACGAAGAACAACCGGTAAGCAACCAGCTGAACATCGAAATCTCCGAGGAAGTTTCTGAAGGCGTTTACGCAAACCTGGCCATCATCACCCACAGCCACGCCGAGTTCGTGGTGGATTTCGTGAATGTGATGCCTGGAACCCCCAAGAGCAAAGTGAAAAGCCGCATCATCCTCACGCCCTTCCATGCCAAGCGGTTCATGAAGGCGATGATCGACAACGTAAAGAAATTCGAAGCGGTCAACGGCACTATACAGGATATGGAGCAGATTGAACTGCCCTTTACCTTCGGCGGACCGCCGGCCCAGGCCTAAATCTTCTTCCCCCGTAAGGTTGTTGCTACCCGTATCGCATCATGGAGATGAAGTTCGGTCCTATTCTCGTTGATATCTTGCTGTTCAACATTGTTTTGATTCTTACGGAAGTCTTAACTTCATGCTAATATTTTTTCGTATGAAAAATAAAGGCACAAGAATTGCTTTCATCCTGTTGGGTCTTGCATTGGTGGGCGCATTGGTTTTTTACCTGATGTGGAACAAGCCCCACACTAATGTTGAAGCTTCAAAACCGATTGCAGTAGATGCAGTTACCTTGTACACCCTTTTTTCGCAGGACTCGGCAAAAGCGAAATCAGGCTATCAGGAAAAAGTGGTTGCCGTCACCGGAAAACTGCATGCGCAAAGCACCAACCAGCAACAGCAGCAGGTAGTCACGCTTGAAACCGCTGTTCCGGGTGCCTATGTCAACTGCACGATGGAGCAACAAATGAAATCGCTGCCCCCCGGCACTACGGTTACCCTGAAGGGCATCTGTTCCGGAATCGGCGCAGGGGATGCCGATCTGGGGATTTTGGGCGATGTTTACCTGATCAGGTGTTATCTTGAAAACCAACAATGATACCATGCTTAGTTTCAGATCGTGTTGCCTGATTTTTTTACTGTTCTCCATTTCCGCATGCCGGCATGAGATTCCCGGTAATCCTTCAGGTCCCGGCGGTGGGGGAGGTGGAGCCGGAAATGCCGTCTGTTTTTCACAGGAAATCCTGCCTATCTTCCAGAGCAATTGTTCCCGTTCGGGTTGCCATAATGCCACAACAGCCGCCGACGGTTATGTGCTCGACAGTTATGCCAACATCATACGCAGAGGCATTGTGCCGGGTAATGCAGGACAGAGCAAGATTTATGAAGCCATTACGGATAACGGTCCCGACCGGATGCCGCCTGCCCCTTTCAGTTCACTTACCGCTGCACAGAAAAGCCTGATCGCCCAATGGATCAACGAAGGGGCGCGTAACGAGGCCAATTGCACAACCGGTTGCGACAGTTCGGTATTTACCTATGGCGCGGCCGTTCTGCCCATTCTTCAAAACCACTGTCTGGGTTGCCATACCGGAGCCGCACCTTCCGGAGCCGGCATCAACCTCAGCACCTATGCCGGACTGAAGCAGCAGGTCGATAACGGTAAACTGATGCCCAGCATCAATCATACCGGTTCTTATCCCATGCCGAAGAACCAGGCCAAACTCAGCGATTGTAAGATTGCGGTAATCAGAAAATGGGTACAGGCCGGAGCCCCCAACAATTAATTGTAAACCGTTTGCAGGATATGGATAAGCGCTTCTTTCTGATTCATCGTTCTTCAGGGTACTTCATCCCCATGTTGTTCTGTGCCGTTCTGCTCGGTTCCTGCTACTACGACAAGGAGGAATTGCTTTATCCTGGGGCCAACCGGCCGGTGGATTGCGCTACCGTTCCCGCAAAATTCAGTGCCGACGTGTCGCCCATCATCAGCAGCAAATGTGCTACCGCCGGATGCCACAATACCACGGCGGCAGGAGGCGTGGTGTTGCAGACCTATGCTCAGATCAGCGCGGCCAAGGACCGCATCAATGTGCGTTGCGTGGTGCAGAAATCCATGCCGCCTTCCGGACCCCTGCCTCAGGCAGACATCAACAAGATCAAATGCTGGATTGATGCCGGCGCCCCGAATAATTAACCATAAATACAAAAGCCATGAAAAGAGTAATCATTTCGGCAGTGTTCTCCCTGCTGATGTTCGCAGGAGCGGATGCCCAGCAGTTCTTTACCAAGAACGGCACGATTTCCTTCTTCTCCAAAACCCCGATGGAGAATATTGATGCAAAGAACAATCAGGTGATGAGTGTGATGACCCTGCCTTCCGGTGATTTCAAGTTTTCCCTTACCGTAAAGAATTTTCATTTTGAAAAAGCGCTGATGGAGGAGCATTTCAATGAAAACTATATGGAGAGTGAAAAATATCCCAAAGCTTCATTCAGCGGAAAAATCGGGGATGCCGAAAAAATCAATCCCAAAAAGGATGGGGCATACAAGGTAGATGTAACCGGTGAACTTACCATACATGGTGTCACACAAAAGGTTTCCGTTCCCGGAACGGTCACCGTGAAATCCGGAAAACTATCCGCCACATCCACCTTCAGTATCCTCTTGGCCGATTACAAGGTGGCTGTTCCCAAGATGGTGGAAAACAATATCTCGAAAAGCATCGAAATCACGGTAGACTGTGCCTTCGAGCAGAAACAATAAGCAAGTGATTTATCACTCAGCTCCCAAGGTCTTTAACGAATGCATCCCCTTCCGCTTATGAGCAAAAGGTTCCTGCTGGTTTTTTTTCTTTTGGGTTCACTGGGTACGCATGCCCAGCAAAAAGGTGATACAACCGACCTGATGGCACAACTTGAACAGGAAGAGGCGGCAAAGGACCCCGTGAAGTACGCCACCGCCACCTTCAAAACCACGCGGCTCATCAACGGTCATTCCATTGAAAATGTCGCTGAAGGAGTGTTGGATGTGAAGATATCGCACCGCTTCGGCACGCTGAACGGGGGATTTTACGAACTCTTCGGCCTCGACAATGCCAGCATGCGCATGGGGGTCGATTACGGCATCAAGTCCTGGCTGATGGTGGGCATCGGGCGCAGCACTTTCCAGAAAACCTACGACGGCTTTTTGAAGGTCAAACTCTTGCGACAATGCACCGGTGCCAAAAACATTCCGGTGAGTGTTAGCCTGCTATCCACCATGGCGGTACAAACCCTAAAATGGGCCGATCCCGACCGTGAAAATTATTTCAGCTCCCGGCTCTCCTATACCCATCAGCTGCTGGTGGCACGAAAATTTTCGGAGAGCCTTTCCCTGCAGCTCATGCCAACGTTCATCCACCGCAACCTGGCTATCGGCGCCAATGAGCCCAACGACCTCTGGGCCCTGGGTATCGGCGGCCGGCAGAAACTCAGCAAGCGGGTGAGTGTCAACGTGGAATATTACTACATGCTTCCCGGTTCAAAACTCGACGGCACGTCCAATTCCCTTTCGGTAGGCTTCGATATCGAAACCGGCGGCCATGTGTTCCAGCTGCATTTCACCAATTCCACCGCCATGACCGAGAAGAACTTCATTTCCGAAACCACCGGCAAGTGGGATCGGGGCGATATCCTTTTCGGCTTCAACATCTCGCGCGTATTCACCATTGGAAAACGCAAGCGGTAAAATTTTTCCTCATGCTCCGCATCCTGATCGTTTTCTCCCTGTTCCTGCCCGCCACGATACGGGCGCAGTCTTCCGCCGCCTCCTATCCATGCAGCAAGGGGTTTGCCGCCTGCATCGCTAAAAAAACAGCCGCATCAAACTGCTTCCCGCTGTATTACCGGCAGGCCGACAGTTTTTTGAATGCCGCTTACAGCCGTCTGTCGGCTTCATGTGATTCCTCAGGTAAAATCAACCTGCGCGATGAGCAGCGCTATTGGCTCCGTAAGCGTGACCTGTTCAGGAAGGAGCAGGGTTCCGCGGCCATGCTGATTCGTATGGTGGAGGAAAGGGCTGCCGAACTGGGATTCCGAAGCCCTGCGGATTATGCTCCGGGCGCCTATGCGGCAGATCCAACCGGAACCTATGCAATTAGTTTTAGTAACGGTTCGCGTCCACATTCGGGCCCGCCCTACGGGAAGATTTATGCGGAGTCGGTATCACCGGGCTTTGTTTTCGTTAACCTGAAATATGATGCGGGACCTCCGGCCAACGGGCTGGGCATCATCCGTGATACGCTTCCCATCAGTAACGGAACCGCGGTCTATACGACCAGGGAAGATTCTTCCTGCCGGGTGCTTTTGCATTTCGCCAAAAACGGTGTGACGGTGGAGCAGCAATCAAAGGCATTTTCCTTCGGCTGCGGCTTTGGAAGGAATGTGCATGTGGACGGCTTCTATGAGCGGGTGCTTCCTTCCGGATCCACATTGCGCGTAGGGGAACACCGAATCGGCGTCCAATGGCTGGAACCCGGGAAGCCGGGGAAGGCCCGGGTCAGCAGGGTCTCCGATGACCGGTTCAAGATAAGCGGACAGCAGTCTGGCGAAACCAAGGACGATTACCTGCGTATTGACGGTACGTTGACGGTTGTCTCGGACCGGAAGTTGTTGTTCGAGGGAAGCATTTTGCTGAAATATTCCTTCATCAACCGTGGCAAGGAGTGCCGTCGGGAAGGGCGCTTTCATTTTACGGCGCCGGAAGGAAAGAAATACTGGCGGCTTGAGGAGCAAAGAACCTGCAGCGATGTCACCGATTATATCGACCTCTATTTTTAACGGTTATCAATTCACAGCTTGCTCATAATTTGAGTGCGGCAAATCGTGATTTTGCGGCAGCTGCTGTATCAGGCAGACGTATATCTTTTCCGAACCGCAGTCGAGCGAGTAGGTATTGGAATCCTTGATCAGGGCCCAGCAACTGTTCATGTCCTCATAAATGCGCTGCCCTTTGCTGTTGCCGGATTTTTCTGAACGGATCATTAATGCCGGTGTTTTAAGTTCGGCGCAAAAAAGTTCAGCCGTTTTTCCGTCGTCGGCGAGTACAAGATAAGCAGCGGTTGTCAGTCCTTCCTTTTTTTTCAAAAATCCGATGCCCGTTTCCCAGGGGCGGATACATTCATTTTTGATTGCCGACCAGATATAGCCGGCGCTTTTCCTGCAACCCTTATTGTCCGCATCACCGCCCGGCATAACAACGGGAACTGCGGTATCTCCAGTCTTCCCTGATGCGGAGGCGGTTATTGCGTGTTCTGTATGCTTTCGGCTTACACAACCTAAAAGGAGTAACATGAAGAAAAAAACAACTGATCCAAAACGGGGCATAGAAAATCGTTTACGGGATTTGCGTATTGCGGTTATAAAACACCCGGGCTCAATCTGAATCCGGGTCTTTGCTGAAGAAGAAAAAAGTCAGACCTACCGACGCAATCAGCACGCTCACTCCAATCATAGCCTGCATGTCCAGTGTCTTGATGTTGGTAGTGATGACCTTGTTGGCGATGGCGATGGCGGCGATTTTCAGAATGGATTTCACGGGAATCTTATCATGCTTGTGCAGCAGGGTCAGCGACTTGAAGAGTTCATACCCTACTACGATGATCAACAGCCAGGTGAATACGGTGTACAGGTCGTCAATATTGATGAGGAACGGAACCGGGTCGGGAGAAATGACCAGATTCGTGAAGAGGATTATCAGACGGATGGTGGCCAGGGCCATTCCGGCAATGAGGATGAACATCAGGGTCAGGATGATGATTTTGGAAACCTGTTTGTATCCGGAAAGGAGTTTGTCTTCGGTACCGTGTTTCTTCATCTTTTTTTTCGAAGATAGGGAGTCCGGCATTATCATGGCACAGGCGCTCCGGGTAAAAAAAAACCTTCCCGGGGGGAAGGTTGAAAAGGGTTGCGTATCCGTCAATTTTTCTGATTGACTTTGTAGCGCATATCGGGCGTGCCGTCTTTTTTCAAAGGCACTTTGTTGCTCTTGTAGCGTTTGTCGGGCGTGCCGTCTTTTTTCAACGGACCGGCGGCCTGTGCAGTAGGTGGTTTCTGTTTGGCCGCAGCTTTCGGCGTTTGAGCCATCATCAGCCCGCTGCTCATGAAAAACAGCGCGAGGGCCATAAGGAGTCTTCTCATGTTGTGTTGATTTTAACGGTGAATGGTTGCATGAAGATAATGATATTTTCAAGGCAGGCTTCTTCCTCCTCGGGAATTTTTCCTTTAGCCTCCTGCATCGCCAACAGGTATGGTGAACCTGCTTGTCTGCTCATGTACGCGTACTTCAAAGCGAATTGCCGGGTACGAGTACCGTCTCCGTACTGAGTTCCTGATTGAGATGGCTTCCTGAAAGCGCTGCCAGCATCATGGAAAAAGCGAGTTTACCCAATTTGGATCCGCTGGTTTCCACATAAGTGATTTCCGGATGGTAAAGGGTCGGGAAAAAACCGTTGCTGATGGCGATGATACCCAGTGCATCGGGAACAGTGATGTTTTTTTCCTGCACTACTTTCATCAGACCGGTGAGGATTTCATCGCTCATACAGAACACCGCATCGTACTTGCCGTTAAGTTCCGTCCGGGCAATTTCAGCCGACTGTTCAAGGGTTTCGGCATGAAGGCAGGTTATGCTGGCCTGCGTTCCTATTGTTTGTTCAAATGCGTTGCGCCTTTTCTGGGTGATAAGCAATTTCGGGCTTCCGAACAGGGCGAGGATCTTCTTCTTTTTTTTCTCAAGCAGCGAACGTGCGGCAAGACGGGCCGCCTCTTCATCGGCTACGCATACCCTGTTGGTGTTCGGCGTTTCGGGAACCTTGTCAAAAAAAATGACCGGTATGTCGTGATGCCTGAGCCGGAGAAAGGGTTCCATATCCCTCGTCTCACGGGTAAGACAGACGAAGATGCCGCTTACCCGGTTCTGCCTGCATAATTTCAGGTTCTCAAGTTCATTGACAGTATGATCCCCCGATTGCAGCACCATCAGTGAATAGCCTGTGCGCCGGCATTCCTCTTCCACGGCACTGATGAAGGCATCATAGAAGAAATTGGAAATTCCGGGAACAATAAGCCCGAACAGGTTGCTTTTGCTTGATCGCAGGTTTACGGCATTGGCATTCGGTTCGTAATCCAGCGTCTCGGCAAGCTCTTTTACCCGGTTTTTGGTTTTTTGCGAAATATCGGGGTGGTTTTTCAATGCCCGTGAAACGGTGGATATGCTGATCCCCAGCGATTCGGCGATTTTTTTCAAGGTTGCGTTGCTGCCCATAGGTTGGCTAAAGGTATTGAAATTGTAAACCGCAAACCTTTTCGCAAACATTTACGAACTGCTATTTTAAATTTTCGTTAAAAAATTTGTTCAAATTTAGATAACTATCTTACTTTTATTGTGTTGTATTGGGTTTTTCAGGATATCATACCCTGCGGAATGAAGTTCTGAATAGCCTTATTGCATTTATCCTCTCTTTAATTACCAAACAAAACTAACGACTATGCTTTTTGCAATGCTCAGAAGATGCGCCGTTTTGCTGATGGCCGTCTTTGGATTCTCAGCCTTGTCCTACGCCCAGACGGTTACCGGTACGGTGCTGGATAAGAAAGGGGAGCCTATCCCCGGCGTTACCGTTTCGGTGAAAGGAACCAACAATGCCACATCCACAAACAACCAGGGCGTTTATACCCTGAACAATGTGGCATCAGACGCTGTGCTTCTTTTTTCCGGAGCCGGTCTGATCACCCAGGAAATCCGCCGTAACGGAAATGCGAATGTCAGCCCCAGTCTGGAAGCCAGCGTAAGCAATCTGAATGAAGTGGTTGTAGTAGGCTATGGTACCCGTAAAGTGAAAGACCTTACCGGTTCCGTGGCCAATGTAACCACCAAGGATTTCAACAAAGGTCAGATTTCTTCTCCCGAGCAATTGCTTCAGGGCAGAACACCGGGCGTGCTGGTTACTCCTTCCAGCGGTGAGCCCGGCGCTGCCGCAACCATCAATATCCGGGGTACCGCTTCCATCCGGGGCAACCAAGAACCCCTTTATGTTGTTGACGGGGTGCCCATATCCGGTGGCGGAACCACTTCCTCACAGAGTGGCATTGAAGGAAGCACCACACCCAAGAATCCGCTGGTGTTCCTCAACCCCAACGACATCGAATCGATCACCATCCTCAAGGACGCTTCCGCTGCAGCCATCTACGGTTCACGGGGTGCTAACGGGGTTATCCTGATCACCACCAAAACGGGTCGTGGTGGAAAGCGCGGAAGCTTCAGTTTCAGCGCAACCACCAGCGTTGCCACCACGCGCAACCGTTACAACCTGATGAATGCTTCCGATTTCCTTGTCGCTGCCAAGAAAGCGAACATCGACGGAGGTGCGGATCCTGTTGCCGCTGCCGATGCGGTTCGTGGTATCGATGGTGGTGCCAATACCGACTGGCAGGATCAGATTTTCAGAACGGCATTCTCCCAAGCGTACAACCTGGGCTGGGGCTTCAATACCAAGTCCACCAATGTTCGCCTGAGTGGTTCCTACGACGATCAGCAAGGTGTTGTACGCAACAGTTCACTCAAGCGTCTTACCGCAAGGGCAAACATCACCCAGAAGTTCCTGAACGACAGGCTGCGCTTCGATCTGGCTACAACCTATTCCAATACACGCAACCAGTACCCCCCGATTTCGAACAATGCGGGCTATCAGGGAAGTCTGCTTGGTGCTGCACTTCAGTTCAATCCCACCTATCCGGTATATAATGCCGACGGTTCCTTCTATCAGCCGGGCGATCAGCGCAATCCCGCGCAGATGCTCGCTTATTTCGATGACCGCGACAGAGTCAACCGCTTCCTCACTAGCCTATCCGGAAGCTATGAAATCGTAAAAGGCCTGACCTACAAGGCTGTGCTGGGTTACGATCAGTCGAAGTCGGTACGTACCGCCTTCGCCGACCCGCGTCTCGGTTCAGGCGCCTACGGCGGAACCACCACACTTGGTGTGAACGGACAAACCGTGAAGGATTTCCAAAACGGCATTCAGGGCAATGGCCGCACCAACCGTCAGAATCTTGATCTCACCTCGCTGCTGATGGAACACTACCTCACCTATGACAAGAATTTCGGCAAGAGCAATATCAATCTGGTTGGTGGTTTCTCCTATCAGAGCTTTGAAACCAAGTATAGCGCCAAAGTGGGCTGGGGTCTGGCTACGCCGGTTGTTCGCCCAACCGATTTTTTCGACAAGAATTTCGACAACTTCAAGAACTACGCCGATCTGTTTCCCGGATATGACAAGAATGAACTGCAATCCTATTTCGCCCGTGCGAACTACTCTTACGACGACCGTTATTTCCTGACCGCCACCGTGCGTGTGGACGGTTCTTCTAAATTCGGTACCAACAACCGCTACGGTGTGTTCCCGGCCTTTGCCGCCAAGTGGAAAGTAAGCAATGAAGCCTTTGCCAAGGGTTCGCTGGACCGCGTGTTCAGCGACTTCAATGTGAGGGCCAACTGGGGTGTGCTGGGAAGCCAGGATGGTCTGCCTTCTTATGGTAGCGTGAACACCCAGTTCACCTATGATATCGGCGGCGGCCCTCAAACCGTATTCACACAGACCGGAAACCCCGATCTTAAATGGGAAAGAGCCACTACCGTGGGTGTGGGTGTCGACTTCACCCTCCGCGGCAACCGTCTTTCCGCCACTTTCGATTACTTCGACACCAAGCGTGAAGACATCCTGTTCTTCGGACCTACACCCGGCGGTTTCGCACCTTCTTCAAACTGGTGGATCAACCTCCCCGGTTACGTAACGAACAAAGGATTCGAATTCAGTGTTAACTGGAAAGCTGTCCAAACCAAGAAATTCAGCTGGGAAGTCCTTTTCAACATGACCCACGTGAAAAACAGAATGAACAATTTCCCCAACCCCGTGAATACCGGTGCGGTTAGCGGTCAGGGTCTTACCGGCGCCTTCGCCCAGACGATCACCAACAACCAGCCTCTGTTTACCTGGTCGATGCCCGTGTTCCTCGGCTTCGACGGCAACGGAAACGCCCGTTACGACAAGGGTGCACAGAACCAGTTGGTGGGCAGCGCTATTCCCGACCTATACGGTGGTCTTACCAACAACTTCACCCTGGGCAACTGGAGCCTCAGCATTTTCATGAACGCTGTAAGCGGATTCTATGTATATAATAATACGGCCAATGCCCTATTCCTTAAGGGCAGCTTGCGTAACGCCCGTAACGTGACTTATGAAGCCGGAACCAGTCCCGAAAACCCCTTCAATCCCGGAAGCGTTTCCACCCGTTTCCTCGAGAAGGGCGATTTCATCCGTCTTTCCAACGTCAACCTGAGCTATGCCTTCAATATGAAGAGCAAAACCATCCGCACCTTGTCTGTATTCGCTTCAGGGCAGAATCTGGCTCTCTGGACCAACTATTCCGGTCTGGATCCCGAGGTCAATGTGGACAAGAACATCAATGGTGTTCCTTCCAGAGGGTTTGATTACACCAACTACCCCCGTCCAAGGATCTTCACTTTCGGAGTTAACGTAGGGTTTTAATCAACAGAAAAAATAAAACACAACAATATGAAAGCGATTTTCAATAAAAGCAAGATGATGGCCGCAGCGGCAATCGCCCTGCTGGCGGTTTCTTCCTGTTCCAAACTTGAGCCCAAGCTGGGTGCAGGAAATTCCATTGCACCTCCGCGCGCCGACGGTGCTCCGACTCCACCTTCCATATCGTCTATTTACGGACAGCTGAACCAGCTGGTAGGCCAATACGGCTATCAGGCACTTCAGGAACATTCCACCGACGAACTGCAGGGTCCTACCCGCGGAACCGACTGGGATGATTTCGGAACCTGGCGTCGTCTTCACCTGCATACCTGGGCTGCCGATCACAACCAGATCAACGATGTATGGAATGGTCTGAATGGAGCCCTGTTCCAGTCAACACTGGTTGCAGAAACCCAAACCGGCACAGTTAAAGCCGAGGCGCAGTTCCTCCGTTCCTATTTCCGTTTCCTGGTTTGCGACCTCTATGGTCAGGTCCAGTCGCGTCCAGCCACAGCACCCAATTCTGCCATCCCGAATGTGATCCAGCGTAAGGATGTGGTGGATACCATTATCGCCGAACTCGAATCTGCAGTTCCCAACCTTCCCGCCTACAGTGGTTCCAACAAGAATCTGGCTACCAAAGAAGCCGCCTGGGCTTTGCTGGCTAAGCTCTACCTGAACAAGGCAGTTTACAAACAGGACCCTACTCGTCCCGCCGGGCCCTATACCCATGCTGCAAGCGACATGAACAAGGTGATCGAGTATTGTGACAACATCGCTGCCAATTCCCTGCTGGGTATTGACAACTCCTACTGGGACAACTTCGTCTGGGACAACGGCAGCCGTTCATCGGAAAATATTTTTGTTAGAAAGAACAGCGACGGCATCAACATGCGCTGGGCCTGCTCCATGGGCTTCCACTACAACCAGACGCCGGGAGGTTGGAACGGTTTCACCACACTGTCCGATTTCTATAACAGCTTCGAAGATGCCGATGTACGTAAGAAAGCCGATATCCCCGGTTATACCAACCAGATCGGTGCCAATGCCGGTTTCCTTGTAGGCCAGGCAAGAGGTCCGGTAGACCCCACCGATCCCAAGAAGCCGGGCCGTGTAGGTGATGCCGTAGGTCCTCTTTACGACCGTAGCGGCAATCCGCTGGTGTTCACCAACCGTGCAAGTATCTTCTTCAACAGTGAAGTGAGTGGTATCCGCACCAACAAGTTTCCGCTGGATCCCGCAGCCACCAACGATGGTGCATGGGGAAGCCAAAACGAATTCCCCTTCCTGCGCTTCTCGGATGTGCGCCTCATGAAAGCCGAAGCCCTGCTGCGTGGAGGTACCGGAGGATCTGAAACAGCATTGAGCATTGTAAACGACCTGCGTTCAAAAAGAAATGCAAGCGCTCTCGGTTCCGTGAACCTCGCCGGACTGCTGGCTGAGCGTGGCCGTGAGCTTTATCTGGAAGGTTGGAGAAGGAACGACATGATCCGTTTCGAGCGCTTCAATGCTCCTGTTGAAGAGCGCCCCAACGCTTCCGACCCCAGCCGTGTGGTATACCCCATTCCTATCATCGCACTGTCTTCCAATCCCAATCTCAAGCCTACATTCGGCTACTGATAAGATAGTTCAACGAACGAAAAAAGGCCGTTATCCGATAACGGCCTTTTTTTACTTTTACATATGGGCAGATTGATTTTCGCCTTCCTCGTTCCGTTATTTTTTTTATTGGCCTGTACCCGTAAGGACAAACCTGCACGCTTCAGCCTTGCCGATGATTGCGGCATACGGTTCGAAAACCACATTACGGAAACCAAAGCTTTCAACGTTTTCAAGTACCGCAACTTCTACAATGGCGGCGGCGTGGCTGTGGGCGACCTGAACAACGACGGCTTGCCGGAAGTGTTTTTCACTGCCAACGAAGGCCCTAACGCCCTTTTCCTCAACAAAGGCAATTTCAACTTCGAAGATATTTCGGCAAAGGCCGGATTCGGACCTAAAAAGCAATGGAGTACCGGTGTGGTGTTTGCCGACATCAATGCCGACGGATGGCTCGACATCTATGTCTGCAACGCCGGAAACATGCTCGACACCGCCCTTCGGCGCAACCAGCTTTTCATCAACAACCACGACCTCACCTTCACAGAGCAGGCCGCCGCTTTCGGTTTGGATGACCACGGATACAGTACACAGGCCTCCTTTTTCGATTACGACCTTGACGGCGATCTGGACTGTTTTCTTGTCAACAACAGCCCCATCCCCGTAAACACCCTCAACCAGTCGAACATGCGCGACCAGCCGCTGGCCGATCTGCCCATCGCCGATTTTTTGAAGGGCGGGGGCGATCATCTTTACCGTAACGAATCCGGACGCTATGTCGAGGTCACCCGGCAGGCCGGAATCCATGGCGGGCTGATCAGTCTGGGCCTTGGGGTGAATGTGGCCGATGTCAATGCCGACGGCTATCCCGATGTCTATGTATCCAACGATTTTTTTGAAAGGGATTACCTCTATATCAACCAGCGCAACGGCACATTCCGCGACGAACTGGAGCAGCGCATCAGCCATACCAGCCTTTCCTCGATGGGCGCCGACATCCAGGATATCGATAACGACGGTAAGGCGGACATCTTCACAACCGACATGCTTCCCGCCGACGACTACCGGCTGAAAGCCAATACCTCTTTTGATCAGTATGATGCAGTGAACATCCGCGAACGCAACGGCTTCTATCACCAGTACACCCAGAACGCGCTGCAGGTGAACGACGGAAGGGGGCATTACCGCGAAACCGCTTTTTACAGCGGCGTGGCAGCCAGCGACTGGAGTTGGGGGGCACTGATATTTGATGCGGACAATGATGGTCTGCAGGATATTTATGTCAGCAACGGCATTTACCGGGATGTCACCGATCAGGACTTCATCGATTTCTTTGCCAACGATGTGGTGCAGCAGATGGTCATCAGCGGAAAAAAAGAGGAAGTCACCGACATCACGGCGCGCATGCCGTCCAATCCTGTTCCCAATGCGCTGTTCCGAAACCGGGGCGGTTTGAAATTCACCGACGAGGCCCCTGCATGGGGACTGGCCACACCCTCCTTCTCGAACGGTGCGGCTTATGGTGACCTCGACAACGACGGCGACCTTGACCTGGTTGTCAATAATGTGAACCAGAAGGCCTTTGTGTACCGCAACAACAGCCGGCAGCAGCAAGACAACAACTTTATCACGATTCAGCTTCACTACAAGACTCCCAATCTTTTCGGTATCGGCAGTACGATCAGGGCTTATCAGGATAAACAGGTGTTTACCCGGGAAATCATGCCGAGCCGCGGATTCCAGAGCTCAGTCGATTACCGGCAGACTATCGGATTGGCCGGAGGCCGACTGGATTCGCTGATCATAGCCTGGCCCGACCAATCGGTGACGGTGATGAAGGCGCCACAGATGAACAGGCTGCTGAGCATTGATTATGCTTCTGCAATTCGTGAAAAACGCAGTACTCCCGAAGTTGAACCTGATGTTACGGGTATGGTATACACGATTCCCGAATTGGAGAAAAATACAGAAGACGATTATGTTGATTTTTATTATGAGCGGAATATTCCCTTCATGCTTTCACGGCAGGGCCCCAAGGCCGCTACCGGTGATGTGAACGGCGACGGACTTGAAGATTTGTTTATCGGCGGTGCACGAAACCAGCCTTCGCAACTCTATCTGCAAACGGCAAAAGGCTATCAAAAAAAACAGGTTGCCGATTTCGTCACTTACGCATTCCAGGATGTGACAGCGGCTTTCTTCTTCGACTGCGATAACGACAAGGATCCTGACCTCTTCATCGGCGGCGGCGGCAATTTCGAAAAAGCAGCTGCCGGTGCCATCCAGAACCAGCTCTATCTCAACGACGGCAGGGGAAACTTCACCCTGAAGCGGGGGGCCTTGCCTCCCTCGGCAGCCAACTGCGGCGTCGCTTTCCCCTTCGATTATGATGCTGATGGTGCCACGGATATTTTTGCTGCAGGACGAAGTGTGCCTCAGGATTACGGAACCGATGCCCCCTCGGTGATTTACCGGAACATGGGTAACGGTGAATACAGGGATGTTACAGCTACCGTAGCGCCCGAACTGCTTAAGGCAGGTATGGTTACCGGTGCTGTATGGACCGACATCAACGGCGACAAGAGCAACGAGTTGATCTTATCCGGCGAATGGATGCATCCCATGGTTTTTGCGTACAGGAGCAACCGCTTCGTGAAAATGGAAACCGGGCTCGAATCCTATACCGGTTTCTGGCAGAGTATGAAAGCTGCCGATATGGACGGTGACGGGGATGCCGATCTTTTGCTCGGCAATCTGGGCCGTAATTTTTATCTGCAGCCCGACAGCCTCAGTCCGGTACGGCTCTGGATGTATGATTTCGACCAGAATGGAAGTATGGATAAGATACTTTCCCGGACTGTTGCAGGCAAGGACATGCCGGTATTCACCAAACGGGAAATCACCGAGCAGATTCCTGCGCTTAAAAAAATGAACCTGAAACATCATGACTATGCCCTGCGCTCGGTGCAGCAACTTTTTCCGGACGATATCACCAGGGCTCAGGTTAAGTCTGTCGTATGCACCTATTCGGCCATTGCGTACAATGACGGGAAAGGAAAATTCACGCTCAGGTCTCTGCCCGAATCCATGCAGTACTCCTCACTGAATGCCCTGCATGTGGCTGATGTCAATGCCGACGGGTTTCCTGATTTACTGGCCGGAGGAAATTTTTATGGATTGCTGCCCCAGTTCTGCCGGCTGGATGCCGACGGCGGAGGGGTAATGCTTAACGACGGTAAGGGTAGTTTTCAAAAGGAAATATCCTTGCGAATTGAGGGTGAGGTACGCGATATTCAACCGCTGGTTTTGGGTAAGCAGCCGAATTATCTGTTCCTGCTGAACAACCGTTTGCCGGTATTGTACCGGTATCCAACGCCTGGAGCTGTTTCATCAAAAAAGGATGCACGATGATGCGGAAACTTGTTTTTGATCATGTCATCCTGCCGGTTCCGGGTATCCGCGTTGCAGCGCTGCTGTTCTGTATATTCCTATTCTCCTGCGGAACTAAAAAAAAGCCACTCCCTTTTTTTTCTTCCCGATCCGCTGAAAGCACGGGCATCGATTTCGTGAACCGCATGCGGCCTGATTCCCGGTTCAACCTGCTTTCCTATATGTATTACTACAATGGTGCCGGGGTAGGGGCGGGCGACTTCAACAACGATGGACAGGTAGATCTTTTTTTTGCTGCCAATCAGGGACAGAACCGGTTATACCTCAACAAAGGAGCCCTGCATTTCAGCGATGTGACTGAGGAGGCACGCATTCCCCGCGACAGCGCATGGAGCACGGGCGTATCGGTTGTCGATATCAACAACGACGGACTGCTCGACATCCATGTGTGCCGCGTGGGTAGGTACAAGATCCTGAACGGCAGCAATCAGCTGCTGGTATGCAAAGGCATCGGGAAAGATGGTATACCTTATTATGCCGATGAGGCGGAAGCATACGGACTTCGCTTCAGCGGATTCAGCACGCAGGCCGCTTTTCTGGATTATGATGAAGACGGGGACCTCGATATGTTCCTGCTGAACCATGCCGTGAACCACGACGGCAATTATGCGCCCCGGGTCAATTTCGTCAATACCTATGATTCGCTTGCCGGACAGAAGCTTTTCCGGAATGACCGGGTTGTATCGAAGTCGGGCGACAGCAGCATCCGGTTTACTGAAGTGACGGCTCTTTCAGGAATTAACGGGAGCCGCATCGGATACGGTTTGGGGGTGACGGTTTCCGACATCAACCTCGACGGCTGGCCCGATATCTATGTCGGCAACGATTTCCACGAAAACGACTACCTCTATATCAACCAGCGCAACGGTACCTTCCGTGACGAGCTTTCGGAGCGGATCAAGCATACCAGCCAGTTCAGCATGGGGGTTGATGTGGCCGATATCAACAACGATGCTTTCCCCGAAATTGTTTCGATGGATATGTTGCCCTACGATCCGCAGATGTTGCGCCGCTCACTTGCCGAAGACGATTACAACATCTATCAGCAGAAGATCCGTTTCGGCTACCGGCATCAGTATGCACGAAACAATCTCCAGATCAACTGCAGGAACGGTACGTTCACCGAAGCGGCCCAGTATGCGGGCATCAATGCCACCGACTGGAGCTGGGCCGCGCTGTGGACCGATTTTGACAACGACGGTTCCAAAGACCTTTTTGTTTCGAACGGAATTCCCAAGCGGATGAACGATATCGATTATATCGGCTTTGTATCGAACGAAGAAGTCCAACGCAAACTTGCCGAAAACGGCATCGGTGATAAGGATATGGCGTTGATTGCCAAATTTCCTGAAATCAAACTGCCCAACCGGTTTTACCGTAACCGCGGCGCTTTCCTTTTCGACGATATCTCCGACAGCATCGAAAACAATCTGCCCCGGTTTTCCAACGGCGCCGTAACAGCTGATCTCGATAACGATGGTGACCTCGATATTGTGGTCAACAATATTGATGATGCCGCACTGATTTACGAGAACAACAGCGAGCGGATTCCCGGTAATGCAAGCGTACGGATCAGCCTGCAGGATTTTCCTTCAAACCGGAACGCCCTGGGTGCGCGGTTGCTGGTATTTTCAGGCACCCAACTCCGCACCTATGAATCAACACCGGTTCATGGTTTCCTCTCGAGCATGCAGGTTCCGCTGCTGGTCGGGCTGCGCAATACGGTGGTGGATTCCTGCTATCTCGTGTGGCCCGACAACCGTTATGAACAGATCCAGCTTTCAGGGAAAAAGGAAATGACCATACGGTACCGCAAGAATCTGCCGCTTTTTGATTACCGGTCAATGACCGGCTTCATCCCCGACTCTTCTGCGGTATGGGAAGATCTGACTACTTCACTCGGCATCCATCATGTGCATCAGGAAAATGAGTTCAATGAATTCAACCGTGAGCCGCTGCTGCACCGCATGTTTTCTACCGAGGGACCGGCGCTTGCCGTGGCCGACATCAATCACGACGGGCTGGAGGATTTTTTCATCGGTGCATCAAAAGGCTATCACAATGCCCTGTATCTTCAGCGAAAGGACGGCCGTTTTATAGAGTCTTTTCAATCTGCCCTGCTTGCCGACAGTATGTGGGAGAATGTGTCTGCCGTATGGACCGATGTGAATGGCGATACGCACCCCGACCTTGTAGTTGCCAGTGGTGGCAACGAGTATTACGGAAGTGATGAACATCTTCTGCCCTTGCTCTACCTCAACGACGGTAAGGGGAATCTTTCCAGGAAGCGGGATGCTTTCTCCGGCATTGATGTGACACAGAGTTCGGTTGTTGCAGCCGATTTTGACGGTGACGGGAAAACCGACCTGTTTATTAGCGGACGGACCCTTCCCTGGAAATACGGGATTCTGCCCCGTTCCTATCTGCTGAAGAATGACGGGACCGGAATGTTCACGGATATTACCTATTCTTATGCTTCAGCATTGATGCAACCGGGAATGGTTACCCACGCCCGCGGTACCGATGCCGATGCCGATGGTGACTCCGATCTTTTGCTTTGCTATGACTGGGGTGGTATCGACTTCTTCATCAATACCGGTAAGGGCTTGATCCGGAAACCGGTGACAAGCACCCGGGGTTGGTGGAATAAGGTGATTCCCGTGGATGTGGACCAGGACGGTGATCTTGATATTGTTGCATTGAATTTCGGATTGAACAGCAGGCTCAAAGCCTCCGAACAGCAACCGGTCTCCCTGTACTACAACGACTTCGACAATAACGGTACCCGCGAGCAGGTGCTGACTTATTTTGTGGGTGGTCAGGAAATCCCCTTCGCCACCAAGCAGGAACTTGAGCGGCAGATGCCTTTCCTGAAAAAGAAATTCCTCTATGCCGCTGATTTTTCAAAAGCCGGACTGAATGAGCTTTTCGGTGCCGATAAGATAGCAGGTGCGGTGCGCTATTCGGTTACTGATCTGGCCAGCACGCTATTTCTGAATACAGGCAATGGCCATTATGAACCGCGACCTCTTCCAGTTGAAACCCAGTGGTCGTCGATGCATGATGCGGTACCTACCGATTTCAACAAAGATGGATTGCCCGATCTGCTTCTCGGCGGAAATTTTTATGATTGGAATGTGGAGATCGGCCGAAGCGACGGCGATTATGGGGGCGTATTAATGAACCGCGGATCGGGGAATTTCAGTTATCACCAACTTGGCGGTTTACCCCTGAATGAACAGATCCGAAGCATTCACCCGATTGTTATCAACGGCAGAACCCTGTACATCATGGCAAGAAACAATGCGCCGCTTCAGATCATCAATCCGGTGAAACCGACTCAGAAGAAAACCGGGTAATAAATCCGGGTCACCCATTTTGTCGTATCCTGTTCCTTCAGTCTGTCGGTAAGCAACGATTGGTAGGGGATGGCCGGTGAAGTTTTTCCATTGTCGCGCACATAGTGTTCCATCTCCTTTTCCGCTTCAAGGATTGTATAGGGGCCTCCCCTGATTTCACCGACCACAATGTTACCAAGCACCATTTTCTTGAGCAGGAACTTGCCCTCGCCTCTGAGTTCCGTGGTAGTCGGTATGGCTACCATGACCTGGTATAGGCTATCGGAGAAACGTGATACGTTCAGCATGGGCGGACTTTTTTCCGTTCCGCCTATCCTGCCTATATAGTTCCTGATTCCATCGATGATCTGATAAATCTCGGGTACGGTGGGGTAATGATTCGATTGCTCTTTCACTGAAATCATGAATTCGTCGGTGACTTTGGCCATCTGCGGTGTAAAGCCGTAAACAGATTCGTTGCTTTCAAGCTTCGACTTCATTGAGTCCAGAAGGAGGGCTATGATTTTGTCTGTTTTTATACTGTTGAAATATGTGGTTACTCTGCCTAACGGATTCAGCGGGAGCGAATCCGAAGCGGTCCAGACCAGATTGATGTTTTCGGGACTTGCCGGATTCAGCGAGAGTTCCCCGCTCAGGGAATCATCTCCTCGGAATACGGTTACCGATAATCCGTTGAAGAGCATGCCATCAATCCGGAACCTGCTGTCCTGAAATCGGAATATGTTGTTATCCTGTGGTTCACCCGGCCACCAACGGATCCATCGTTTTTTTTCCGCAACAAGGCGTTGGGCTGCTGCAGGTTTGCAGTTTACCGGAAGGATATGCAGCAGCCTGCTTGTTGAGGGGATAAGAAAATAAATGCCTGCTGTCAATACGGCAATTGCGATGATGGCAATCAGAAAACTTTTTTTCATTTCAGTTGGTCGTCTTGAATAGTATTCATGAAGAAACAGTTACCGGAAGGTATTGTTGTAAAATTGCCCGATGGCCCTTCCCTGTTTTTTTCCTTCCTCAATGGCACTTCGGTAATGAATGCCTCCGTATAGCCTGCTGATACAGGCCTCTTCCGCCGCTTGGGTAACCGAACTGAAATTCCGTTTGATGCCGAGATACTCCAGTTCCGTAGTGTCAGTGAAGGGTTGGTTTTTTGGAAACAGGTTTTCCAGCACCGTGCTTGCGGCACCGGATATCACACTGTGGCCACTGGTGTACTCGGGAAAAGCAGGTGTTTGCAGAAGGCTGTTCCATTCGGGTTCGAATCGTTCGCGGATCACGGTGATCGGTCTTACGGTCCTGCTTCTGAATTTCTCATGCCAGCAGCTGATAAACCCGTCGTGAATGGCAGCAGATACCAGGGCGAATGCGGCCGCCGTCTTCAACGCATCGGCATGCTCGTTTCTGCACAAGAGAGCGGTGATGCCCATCCAGTGTCCGCCCGGTGTGGTTTTCTTTGTGGCAAAAGTGAAGTGCCCCTGATGTTTTGTAACAAAGGGATTATCGTCCCAGTAATAAGCGATGCTGTCCTGTTCGGGTGTGATATTTTTCGAAACCGAAAACACTTCGTCAAGTTCGGTGCGGTAACGGCTTCCGCGGTTGGTATCATAGGCCGGGGGCGGTGCCGGGGCAAACATGCCTGCCGAATCGGACAATAACGGCATGAGGGTACCCCAGTAAGGCTCCGAGGCATCGGCATAATCGGGGGGCGTTTGCTGCCAGAGGCCAGGCTCGCCGAATGCGCTGTAGCGCGGTAGGCCCCGTGTTTTTCGATAATTGTCTTCTGCCGCCCGTTTGAGGATAATTGCCGCAACTTGTTTGCCGAACGCGATGCTGTTTCCAAAAATTGCGGCATCGGTTGAAGACGTCAATTGGTTGAGCAGGGAATTGGATACTTTTTCTATGCTGTCTTTTGAGAACACCAGTTCGCGGCCTACGGAGAAAAATGCCTGCATGGCAGCTATGGAATAGTCGTAGGTCTTGCCTGACTCGGGTAGGGGCATGCTGCCGAAACCCTTCATCTTTTCCGTAAAGGAGCCCGCACTTCTGTCGCTGTGGCGCATCGCCTCATACCAGGCCAGATTCGTATAGGCATAGATTCTTCCGGCAAGCGGCGGGCTGACGATGTCGTGAACCAGAACTCGGGTAAGTTGCTGCACACAATGCTGTTGCAACTGTTCGGGTATTTGCAGTTCGGCTTTCTGCCTGCAAGAAAACTCAGCAAGCGTAAGGCATGTAAGGAGGCAGAAAATAAAAGCTGTTCGCATGCTACCGTAGTGTGATTGTTCTTTTCTGCCCGTTCCTGCCGGAGAAAACAATGCTACGGATTTCAGGGCCGGCGATTACAAATCGCCCCGACTGGGCGCCGAATGTATTGCCATAACTGAATTCCATCTTCCTTGTTTTTCCGTTGTTCAATTGCAGCAGGGCATAATCTTCCTTCTGTTCCGCAGGAATGATGCGAAATCTTGGGTTCAGCCGGAAGGCCTTGATCTTATCGTTGTTTTGTGCAGCGAGCAGAAGCAGGTTGCCGCCGCTGATGGTGCTGATCAGCGCCTTGCCGTTTCCGGGGATATAGATGCCGCTTTGAAGCAGGCTTTGCGGCAGGAATCCGCCCTTGCCGTCACCTTTCAGCAGGAGTCCGTTCAAGGCGTCGTTGCGTCCCAGATAAGGCGCCATGGAAAACTCGTTGCCATTGAGCACCAGATCGGTATTGCCATCACCATCAAAATCTTCGGCAGCGATGCCATAAACGGGGGCCCATTGTGCCGGACCGGGAAGCGGATGAATTATGAAACGGAATCCACCCTTGTTCTCCAGCCAGGCTGATTTGAGGAAACTGGCCGAGCGTACCAAGGCGTTTCGTTTCATCTCTTCCGAAAGCAGTTTGTTCATGTCTGCCGATGCGTAACCGGCGTAATTCGGAAATGCGGTTTTCATCACCGTCATTTCGCGGATCATTTCGTCGCGCGAAGCCACCGGAAATTCCCTGCGGGTAGTGTCGCCGGTGGAACTGCGCTGCCAGTGGCTGAATACCGCATCGAAGCTGCCGTTTCCGTCAAAATCCTTTCCATACACCCTGGCCGGATGTGCCGGATCGGTTTTGATGAACCCGTTTTGTCCATAATTGCCTGCCACATAATCCATGTCGCCGTCATTATCCATGTCGGCTGCGGTGATGCTGTTCCACCAACCCGTTTCGGCTTCGGTTTCGCTTTTCACGCGTTCCAGTTTGCCGTTGTTGTTTCGGAAAAAATTGATGGACATCCACTCGCCGGCAACAACAAGATCGGCATCGCCGTCATTGTCGGCATCGCTCCAGAGGGCATCGCAGACCATGCCGCAGTTGATCAGTTCCGGAGCGGAAATTGCCGTGACATTCGTAAATCTGAGTTCACTGTTTTTACTGTCGTTGCGGTACAGGATGCTTACCGGTGGTTTCGGATAATTTCCGGGAATCAATCTTCCGCCCACAAAAAGATCGAGGTCGCCGTCGCCGTCGAAATCGGCAGCTTTCACGCAGGACTTGGGCTGCAGCAGAGGCGGCAGGGCTGTTTTGTTTTCAGCGAAATTGGCTTTGCCGTCGTTGATGTACAGATGGTCGGCATAGGCGGGATATTCAGGGCCGTTTTCGCAACCACCCGATGCGATATAGATGTCGAGGTCGTTGTCGTTGTCGGCATCAAAGAGGCAGATGCTGCCGTCGTCCTGATATTTGAATGCCGAACCTGAATCGATGAAGGACCGCATCCGGTATTTCCCCTCGTTTTGCTGTAAGAAAATCTTCGCATAACCCGGCGATCCGCTTCCTGCTACAAGGTCTTCAAGTCCGTCGCCGTTCAGGTCGCCTGCAGCCAGGCAGGGACCATATTGCGTCATCTTATGCAGCAAAAGTTTCTGGATATTGAAATCGATGAAATCTAACTCCCGGAAGGGATAGGTGAAGCCGGCATTGCTGCTGATATCAGTGAACCAGTTGTTCTGTGCATGGGTTGGCGGAGGGGCAGCAAGGTCAACGGCATCTTTTTCATGAAGTGTCAGCATCTGGTTGCTTTCCACGGATTTCAACTTTTGGGTTTTTCCTCCTGGCCAGGTAACCACGACTGAATCAATAAGCCGGATGTTTCCCATTCCGAAATGCGCGATCTGTTCAACACTACTCATATACCCTCTGTAGGGCGTACATTCCTGTACCTGCTGACTGCCTTTGTAATACAACCGGATCAGGGCACCAATACCATTTCTGTTTTTTCCCTGTCCCTCAAGTCGTACACGCAGATAACGGTAGGCGCTGTCTGCCGGGTTTGAAGCGGTATTCTCAAGCAGGGAAGCCATCATGTTGGTGTTGTTGGTCACCACATCAAGGTCACCGTCCCGGTCAAGGTCGGCCGTGGCCATGCCTGCGGAAAATGTTGGGAAGCTCCAGCCCCATTCCTCCGACTTGTCGGTGAAGGTGATATCGCCGTTGTTGCGGAATACGAAGTTGGCTACCTGCACGCTCGGCACCTGTTTCAGCATTTCTTCCAGCGGGGTTCGGGCTACTGCCTGGCTGCGGTAGGCGATGAAATCAAGATCCGACATGTCTTTGGGCAGGCCGTTGGATACCAGCAGGTCGCGGTAGCCGTCGTTGTCGAGGTCACAGAGCAGGGGCGACCAGCTCCAGTCGGTTTGTGCGATTCCCGAGTAGTAGGCGGTTTCGCTGAATACGGGATGGCTGAGCGAATCGCCTTCCAGTACCGCAGGGCCCTGGTTGACCTGCAGGGTGTTCCGAACATACTGGTGCATATAACCGAAGCGTGCCGAATTCTGGAAGGTCTGATAGGTGATGTCGCTCATCATCATCTTCTGCCTGTAGTTGTCGGCAGGCATCATGTCGAGTTCGGCGATGTCGGGCAATCCGTCGTTGTTGATATCGGCCACATCGTTGCCCATCGCATTCCTGCTGCTGTGTTTGAAATATTCGGCACAGCGGTCGGTGAAGGTTCCGTTGCCGTTGTTGATGTAGAGTAGGTTGTTGGAGATGTAGTCGTTGCTTACATAAACATCTTTCCAGCCGTCGTTGTTGAGGTCACAGATATTGATGCCCAGTCCGTATCCTTCGGTAAGTATGCCTGCCTGACGCGAAACATTGGTGAACATTGGATGGCCGGATGCGCTGTCGTAATCGTTACGGAAAAGTTTATCGGTATTGCTCCAGCTGCCGTCTTTACGGATGGGCCGGAATTCGTTCGGATAGGTTCCGTTCAATTCGTTGATCAGCAGGTACACATCGAGGTCGCCGTCGTTGTCGTAATCGAAGAAGGCGGCCATATGGGTGCTGCTGTTGTCATCAAGGCCGTAGGCAGCGGCTTCGTTTTTGAAGGCGGGCTTACCGGTTTTCGGATCAATGCCCTTGTTGATGTAGAGAATATTCCTTCGTGCTTCAGCCAGGGGAAGAACCCCGGCGCAGACATAGATATCCATCAGCCCGTCGTTGTTGACATCGGCTACCGATACGCCCTTGCACCATTTTCCCTCACCGGCCACACCTGCGGCATCGGTGATGTCTTCAAACTGCAGTCCCCCTTTGTTGAGATAGAGTTTGCAACCCACCCGGTTGCCGGTAAAATAGAGATCGGGCAGGCTGTCGTTGTTGAAATCGCCTACACCCACGCCGCCTCCGTTGTAGAGGTATTCGTAGTTGAGGATGTTCAGGTCCTCCGATTCGGTGATGCTGTTGTTGAAGGTGATGCCCGAGCGGCCGCTGTCCAACGTGTGGAATAGTTTGTCCTTCCTGTTACAGGCGGATAGCAGCAAGGTGGCGATACCAAGGAACAGGGGAATCTTTCGCATGTATGTTCGGCTGCCGGTTTAAGGCGAACAAGCATTCCCGTAAAGGTAGGTTGAACGGCCATTATTATTGTAAATTAGCCACTCAATCCTCTTCCGGTTATGAGTAAAAAATTTTTGCTGACGCAGCTTCTCCTGTTGGCCGCATACGCCTTGTCCTTTGCCCAGCAACCCGACCCCTGGGTATTGTCCGCGTCGGGTATCGATGCCGGTTCATACCATGGCGTCACCGTGGCCAACGGACAGATCGGCATTGTCAGCAGTCCCGAACCCTTCCGGGTGAAGGAAGTGGTGCTTGCCGGAGCCTATGACCTCTACGGACGCGGAAGGGTAAGCAATTTCCTGCGCAGTTTCAATCTGCTCAACATGTATCTGGAAGTTGACGGAAAAAGACCCGATGGCAAATCGGTTGCCAATCTGCGCCAGACACTGGATATGCGTAACGCCACCTTCACCACCGCATTCGATTTCGGAACGGACGCAAGTATCTCCTATACCTATTGCGCCCTGCGGCACTTGCCTTATTCCGTGCTGATGGATGTAACGGTTACGGCTAAACGAAATTTTATACTCGGTGGCGCCAGCGTGATGGAGGCACCCGATGCGCTGAAGGATGTTGAAAATTATTACAACGAAATCGACCGGCCGCATACCACCATCAGTTTGCTGACCTCCACGGCCAAAAGTCCTACCGGCAAACTGCGGCTCTGCGCCAGCAATGCCTTCCTGTTCGGCGAGCCCCACGGCAACGAGCCCCGGGTGATCCATGAGATGTGGGACAACAACATGCACCTTATGAAATTCTCCCGTAAAATGGCCACCGGCGAAACCTACCGCTTCTCGATTGTAGGATCCTCAATCACTTCGGCGCATCATGAGGATCCGCTCAACGAGGCGGAGCGTCTCACCATCTTCGCGAAGTTGCAGGGCCGCGACCGCCTGTTCGACATGCACCGCAAGGCCTGGGACAAATTGTGGGAAAGCGATATCGTCATCGACGGCGATGCCCGGAGCCAGCAGGATGTGCACAGCATGATGTACCACCTGTATTCTTTTGTGCGTGAAGGAAGCAGCAACAGTCCGAGTCCGATGGGTTTGAGCGGGCTGGGTTACAACGGCCATGTGTTCTGGGATACCGAGCTCTGGATGTTTCCGGCCTTGCTGATGCTGAAACCGGAACTGGCAAGGGGCATGCTCGATTACCGGTTTGATCGGCTTGAAGCCGCCCGAAGGAATGCCTACGGGAAAGGATACCGCGGAGCCATGTTTCCCTGGGAAAGTGCGGCAAGCGGTGTGGAAGAAACGCCGGTATGGGCATTGAGCGGACCCTTTGAACATCATATCACCGCCTGTGTGGGTATTGCGGCCTGGAATTATTATTGTGTGACACAGGACCGTGAATGGCTTCGCGGGAAGGGCTGGCCCTTGCTGAAGCATACGGCCGATTTCTGGGCAAGCCGTGTGGAGCGGAACGGCCCCGGACGATTCGATATCAACAATGTGGTTGCCGCCGATGAGTGGGCCGAGAATGTCGATAACAATGCATTTACCAATGCCGCAGCCCGTGCGAATCTCCGCTATGCCACGGAAGCCGCGGGCTTGTTGGGCATTGCTCCCGACAGCGACTGGTTGGCGGTGGCGCAGCAGATTCCCGTGCTTAAGATGGAAAACGGCATTACCCGCGAGCACGCCGCCTACAACGGCGAGGGCATCAAGCAGGCTGATGTGAATCTGCTGGCGTATCCACTGAAGGAAATTACCGATACCGTACAGGTCCGGCGCGACCTTGATTATTATTCAACCCGTGTGCCCGAAGCGGGAACACCTGCCATGACGCAGGCCATCTTCTCCCTTCTATATGCGCGGCTGGGCTATCGCGAGAAATCCACCCATTTTTTCAGGGATGCGTATGAACCCAATCTGCTGGCCCCCTTCCGGGTGCTTGCTGAAACCCGCGGCGGAACCAACCCATATTTCGCTACCGGAGCGGGAGGTGTCCTTCAGGCCGTCATCAGCGGATTCGGCGGTTTGGACATTACGCCAACAGGCCTTGTGCAGGTCAAAAGCGTACTGCCTTCAACCTGGCGGCAACTGACACTGAAAGGTATTGGACCTCAAAAAATCACCTTTACCGTGCGATGATGGCAGCTGCATGAAAATTATCTGCACACCGTTCGCAAATCCGCGGAATAAACTAGATTGCAGACAATTGAGATGAGAAAAGCCGCATCCATCTTCTTTCTTTTCATTTTTGCCTTCAACCTGTTCGGTTACCGGCTGGTAAGCAACTACCTGCTTCGTTGCTCGGATGCCGTGCTGGAAAATGCCCTGGATGAAAACCGTTACAACGAAGATGAACTCTTGCTGATCAAGCAACCACTGCAGCTTCCCTATTACACCAATTCCGGAAAATTCGAGTCGATCAACGGTGAAGTGGAAATCGAAGGCATTACCTATCGTTTTGTGAAATACCGCATCTACAACGATTCCGTTGAAATGATGTGCCTGCCGCATGCGGAAAAAACTACCCTGCTCAAGGCCCGGAACAACTATTTGGGCAATATGGCTGATGCCCGGAGTTCAGGACGCCCTTCCGGGCCGGAAGCCAAATCCATCTTCAGTGTGCTGGACGATTACGAATCCTGCGCCGCTTTTCATTTGGATGTTCCTTCATTGGTAATTACGGGCATCCATCCTTCCCTGAACACTGAAAAACATTCGGACAATTTTTTTGCTGAAAGCGAACAGCCCCCCGACCGGATTCCGGTCTGCTGATTTCCTAACCGAATTCGGGAACCCCGACATTCCTCCATCCGCAATTTTTTATCATGACCAGAACCCTGATGGCATGCTGCCTTTTGGCATGTACCATTTCCTGCAAACACAAGCCGGTCAAAAGCAGTTATTTCAGCGATGATGCGCTGCTGTACTGCAAAACCGTGAAGCAGCTCAACGAAGTGGTGAAGCATGTGGGCTTTGCGCCCATTGTGGCCAGCCGCAACTATGCCTATGCCAACATTGCCGCGTATGAATGCATTGCTGCGGGTTATCCCAGGGAGTACAGGTCGCTGACCGGACAACTCAACGGGTTCAAAACCCTGCCGGCTGTTGATACGACCCACGCGATTGATTATCCATTCGCAGCCCTGCTGGCTTTTTGCAAAGTGGGTGAGGCGGTCACGTTTCCGGAGGGCAGTATGCAGGACTATGTCGACAGCCTGAAACAGCTGGCCATATCCCGCGGTATGCCGGGTGCGATGATGCGTTCATCGATTGCGTTTGCCGACACAGTAGGGAATGCCGTTTTGCGCTGGAGCCGCCAGGACAATTATGCGCAAACCCGGAGTGCTTCGCGTTACAATGTGATTGACACGCCCGGACGATGGGTACCCACACCGCCGGCTTATGCCAGTGCGCTAGAACCGCACTGGAACGAGATTCGGCCCATGGTGATGGACAGCGCTTCGCAGTTTGTTCCGCCGCGGCCGGTACCATTTGATATGCAGAACAGTTCGGGCGATTATTACAAACAGGTGATGGCGGTAAAGAATGCGGTGGACAGCCTGAGTGCCGAGCAGAAGCATATTGCTGAATTCTGGGACGACCTGAACGGCAAGCTCAATGTGAGCGGGCATGTGATGTTTGTCACCAAAAAATTCTCACCGCCCGGGCACTGGATGAATATCGTTGGCATTGCTGCGGAAAAGGACAAGGCGGGGTTCAATAAGACCGTCATGGCCTATGCATTGACATCGATCTGTATTTTCGATGCCTTCATCCAATGCTGGGATGAAAAGTTCAGGAGCAATACGGTTCGTCCCGAAACGGTCATCAACCGCTATATCGATCAGAACTGGCGGCCTTATCTGCAAACGCCGCCCTTTCCCGAATACACCTGTGGACACAGCACGGTCAGTTCCGCGGCGGCAGAGGCGCTGACCCGTGTTTACGGTGACCGCTTCGCGTATACCGATACCAGCGAACTGGAATTCGGTATTGCCAGCCGCAGTTTCCGTTCATTCCGTGAAGCTGCCGAGGAAAATAACCTGGCCCGTTTTTACGGAGGCATCCATTTTCATCCGAGTTGCCTGGTAAGCACCGAATACGGAAGAAAGGTGGGCGTTTTCGTGATTGATAAGTTACACATGCGCAGGCCTTGAACGCCTGGTTCTTTCAAATCTAAAAAATCAATTTATGCATTTCAGAATACTGCTCATGCTCCTGATTCCGGTCTCCCTGCAACTTCATGCACAGACGGATCTGGATGCCATCATGATGTCGAAAAAGAATTTCTGCGGCGGATTCATGTACAACCGCAGCAGCTGGACCGATTACTGGGAAGGCAGTTTGAAGAGGGATAACCGCAACATCGGCCGGTTCACTTCGCAGATGGCCGGTGTGATGGGCAACTACGGGGTTAGCGGCAAACTCAACCTCCTGTTCAGTTTGCCCTATGTCAGCAACAAGGTTTCGGGTGGAACGCTGATCGGCCGGCAGGGATTGCAGGACCTTTCATTGTTTGTCAAATACATGCCCGTTGAAAAACCCCTGGGTCCCGGCACGTTCTCCGTCTATGCCATCGGCGGGGTTTCCCTCCCGGTCAGCGATTATGTAGCCGATTATCTTCCCCTGAGCATCGGCTTACGCAGCAGAACCGCCACGCTGAGGCTGATGGCCGATTATCAGATCAGCCACTGGTTTGCCACAGTCTCGGGCTCCTATGTGTTCCGCGACAACATCAGTATCGACCGTAACGCTTACTACACGAACGAGATGCACTATACCAACGAGGTATTCATGCCCGATGTTTTTTCCGCCAATTTCCGGACAGGGTACCGAAGTAACAGGCTGATTGCCGAACTGGTTTTTGACAACTGGACAACACTGGGCGGCTTCGATATCCGGCGAAACGATATGCCTTTCCCCGGTAACCGGATGAATATGAACCGCATCGGCATCAACAGCAAATACACCTTCAGCAAGCCTGCCGGCTTATCGGTCATTACCGGCGGCGATTATGTCCTGAGCGGCCGGAACATGGGTCAATCTGCCGGCGTTCACGGCGGTGTGTTTTACATCTTTGATTTTTCAGCCAAAAAGAAAACTGAGAATAAAAAGGTTCAATAATCCCGGCCCTCAACAGTAACATTCAACACAAATAATCGAATCATCATGAAGAAACTCATCATAATTTTTCTGCTGGCAGCAGGTTTTCTCTCCTGCAGAAAGGAAATCACCGAACGCAATTTGCAGTTTCCGGTACTGGATCCCCTGAAGCCCGACAGCAATGCGGGTACCTGGAGCACGCTGCTGCTCACTGCACCCGATGAATTCAGCTTGCCTGCCCCCGGCCCGACCAATGTGCCGGCATACACGCGCGAAATCAATGAAATCAAAAGTTTCCAGGCTTCGATCACCGAACAACAGCGCAGCCGCATCGCTTACTGGTCGGCCGGTTCGGTACTCCGCTGGAACGAGATCATGCGCATGCTGGTTGCCCGCTATAATCTGCCGCCTTACCAGAATGCCGACGATACCTATCCCATTCCCAGTCCGACTAACCCTTTCGCCTACCCGCAATTTCCTTTTGCCAATCCGCCCTATGCGGCAAGGGCCTATGCCTATATCAGCGCGGCCCAGTACGACGCCCTGGTGGCCGGTTACCATTACAAGAAATTATACCGCAGGCCTGCCCCTTCCTCCGTTGTCCCGGGGCTTGAGCTGCTGGTTCCCAAGAGTCCGCTTGGGGCCTATCCTGCAGAATCGGGCGTGATTGCCGGCGTTACCGTGGAGATGCTGAAACTGCTTTTTCCTACCGAAGCGGCCTTCATCCGGCAAATGGCGGAGGAGGAGAAATTGTGCAGCATCATCAGCGGAGCGCAGGTGCGGAGTGATGTCGAAGCCGGTGAGGCCCTGGGCCGTCAGGTGGCTGCCAAATTCATGGCACGGGCCGCTACCGACCGGGCCGGAGTTGCTGTTGGTAATCCTGCTTTATGGAGTGCCCTCGAAACGGATTGCATTGCCCGAGGTGAAATGCCCTGGAAGAGTCTGGATCTTCCTGCAAGGCCTCCCATGCTGCCGCTTTTCGGTAATGTGAAATCGTTTTTGATTGATTCGGCATCCAAAGTGGCCAACCGCCCGCCCGCACCGCCATCCACCCAATCACCCGAATTCAGGGCGGAACTTGCCGAAGTGAAAAACATTTCGGCTAACGCCAGCCGTGAACAGATCGCTCTGGTGCATTTCTGGGCCGACGGAGCGGGAACCTATACGCCTCCCGGACACTGGAATGCCATTGCTTCGGAAGCTTTTGTAGCGGAGCGGTTCAGCGAAGTGCGCTGGGCGCGTAACCTTGCACTGCTCAACATCACTATGATGGATGCGGCCATCGCCTGCTGGGATGCCAAGTATCTGCATTTCAATCCGCGACCGAGCCAGATGGATCCGCAAATCAAAACCCATACAGGTATGCCCAATTTTCCCGCCTATGTATCCGGGCATTCCACATTCAGCGCGGCGGCATCGGTTTATCTCGGGCATGTGCTGCCGGCAAGAGCGGCATCCTTTGAGGCCATGGCCAAGGAAGCCTCGCTCTCAAGGTTATACGGAGGCATCCATTACCGGAGTGATTGCGAACAGGGACTTGAACTTGGAAAAAGGGTAGGGGCCTTTGTTGTTAACCGGGCACGCACCGACGGGGCTGATGACTGAGCCGGTTTCGGCTACCGCATTGCTGATCGTAAACATGCACGGACTGTTTGCTTTGATGTGGAATTCCGGTTCTTTTCCACTTCAAACCTTTGCAGCTTCGTTGCCGGGTTACCTGCTGTACATTTGAATATCGCAACCATCTCTTATGTCCATCCGGAAGCCTGTTCTGAGTTTTTGGCAGATCATCAACATGAATGTCGGCTTCTTCGGCATACAGTACAGTTTTGCCCTGCAGCAGAATGCCGTCAATCCCATTTACAAATTTCTGGGTGCTGAAAACGGCGACCTTCCCCTGTTGCAGATTGCGGGACCGGTAACAGGATTGCTTATTCAACCGGTGATCGGGGCTATGAGCGACCGCACCTGGCATCCCCGCTGGGGAAGGCGAAAACCCTATTTCCTTGTCGGCGCCCTGTTCTGCAGTATTTGCCTTTTTCTTTTTCCGTTCAGTTCGGCCCTGTGGATGGCGGTCGGCTTGCTCTGGATTCTTGATGCCGCCAATAATACGGCCATGGAACCTTACCGTGCTTTTGTGGCCGACAAGCTTTCTAACGAACAGCAACCTACCGGTTTTCTGGCACAGAGTTTTTTCACCGGTTTCGGTCAAACCCTTGGCACATTGTCGCTCTTCATATTCCAGTTGATTCCCTTCCTGCAAAACGAGAATGGCAACCATATTCCCTACTGGGTATTCGCCTCGTTTTTCCTGGGAGCCGTATGCAGCATCGGCAGTGTGCTCTGGAGTAACCGCAGTACCGATGAAATTCCGCCCACACCCGAAGAACTTGCGGAACTCCGCTCCAAAAAAACAACGCTGCTATCACCCTTTGCAGAAATAGCCGCCGCGGTGAAAGATATGCCTGCCAATATGTGGCGGTTGTTCGCCGTCTATCTTTTCCAGTGGTTCGCCATGAAATGTTACTGGGATTACAAGGACCTCACCCTGGCCTCTACTGTTTTTGGTGCCACCGACAATTCAGGTGCCGGCCCGCTTTATCAGGAAGCCGTGGGCTGGGGCGGTCTAATAAGTGGCTGGACCAACATCATTACCTTCCTTTCGGCATTCATTCTGGTGGCCTTCGCCAGAAAACGGGGCGCACGATTGGTCCACACCGTTTGCCTGCTGCTTGCTGCCGCCGCCTTGTTACTCTTCCCACAGATCAGCGACCGGTATCTTGTTTTTATCCCGCTGATCGGCATGGGCATTGCCTGGGCCAGCATGATGGGTGTGCCGTATCTGCTGATTGTCGATGATATCCCGAAAAGCCGTTACGGCGTGTATATGGGTATCATCAACATGATGATTGTGATTCCCATGCTCATCTATTCGCTGAGTTTCGGAAAAATATTCAACGGCGTGCTTCAGGGCGAACCGGTTCGCGCCATTTATTTCGGTGCTGTGTTCCTGCTTATCGCTGCGCTGCTCACCCTGTTCATCAGACCCGGAAAAACGGCAGTGGAAACCGGAAAATAATTACAACCATGGGTACAGTTCTTTGCATCGGAGAAGCGTTGATCGATATGATCTGCATCGAACCCGGAGCCTCATTACAGGCCGGCGAGCGGTTCCTCAAAAAAACAGGCGGGGCGCCCACCAATGTGGCTGCCGCAATTGCTGCATTCGGGGGTGCTTCGGCACTGGCCGCAAAAGTGGGCAACGATCCCTTCGGTCATCAACTTATTGCCGAAATGCGGCGGTTCGGTGTGGATACCCGCTGGATGCTGATTGATGAGAGCCGGTTCACCACCATGGCTTTTGTGAGCCTGATGGAAGACGGGGAGCGCGATTTTTATTTCAACCGCGGAGCCGACGGACATCTTTCCGTTGATGATATTGAACGCATCGACCTTACCGGAGTGGCTCTCGTGCATTTCGGCTCGGCAACCGCCTTTCTTCCCGGACCCCTGCAGCTTGCCTATACGCGTTTGCTAGAACGGGCACTTGAAAAACAGATTTCCGTAAGCTTCGATCCCAACTACCGGCATCTGTTGTTTCGAAACGACAGGGAATCCTTCATCCATCACAGCAAGGCCTTTCTGGGATGTTGCGATTTTTTCAAAGTAAGCGATGAAGAAGCGATGTTATTAACCGGAACTTCCGATCTTGATTCAGCCGCTGCACAGCTGCTTCGTTACGAACAGGCGGTATTTGCCGTAACAATCGGCAAGGATGGTACCTTGCTGGGTATGGGCGGATCCATTACGCAAGTGCCAAGCATTCCGGTGCAGGCAGTGGACACTACAGGTGCCGGCGATGCCTTTGTTGGCGCTTTGCTTTATCAGCTGGCGGAATTGCCGGCATCCGGAAAAATCGGGCACAACCGGCAACAATGGGTGCGCATGGTGGAAAAGGCCAACCGCGCCGGGGCCCGTACCTGCGAATACCATGGCGCTATGGAAGCATTTGCCAAACTGAACCAAAGCGTATTCGACTGACCGACTTCTTCATCCATGTACACACCCGACCTTCATCGCCAGATCAACGAACACCTTCAGGAATGCGGCCTCGACATCAGCGGCGCCGACAACCTTTTTTATGTACGCTTTCTGGCCAACACCACCACGCTGCACCATCTTTTCGGTGAACTCTACGGCACCCATCCTGAACGCGACCGTTTTTTTTCGGCATTGCTCAACTGCATCACCAATGCCTATATCAACCGTCCGGTGCTGCTCCGTCAGCTTGATATCCGGAAAGACAAGCAGGGCGACTGGCATCTCAGCAATGACATCGCGGGGATGAGCCTCTATGTGGATCGCTTCTGCGGTACGCTGCAAACCCTGGAATCGAAACTGGATTATTTCGGTCAGCTCGGTGTGAACCTGCTGCACCTGATGCCGCTGATGAAGAGTCCGCCCGAAGCCAGCGACGGCGGTTATGCGGTAAGCGATTTCCGGCAGGTGGATGAACGCTTCGGTACTATGGAGGCGCTTGAAAAACTTCGTGAAGCCATGAACCGTCGGGGTATGTATCTCATGCTCGATATCGTTCTGAACCATACTTCCGACCAGCATGAATGGGCGCGTAAAGCAAGGGCCGGTAACAAGGAATATCAGGATTACTATTACATGTATCCCGACCGTGTGATGCCCGACCGTTTTGATGCCGCAATGCCGGAAATTTTTCCGGAGAGCGCTCCGGGCAACTTCACCTATGTTCAGGAATGTGAACGCTGGGTGATGACGGTCTTCCATAATTACCAGTGGGACCTCAACTACACCCATCCTGCCGTTTTTCTGGGCATGCTCGACAACATCTATTTCTATGCCAATACCGGTGTTGACATCCTGCGTATCGATGCTCCCGCTTTCGTGTGGAAAAGACCGGGTACGTCTTGCCAGAATCTGCCTGAGGCCCACACCCTGCTATGCCTGGTCAGATGTTGTGTGGAGATTGCCACTCCCGGAATGGCCCTGCTGGGTGAAGCCATCGTGGCTCCGCGGGAAATCATGCGCTATTTCGGGAGCGGGTTCTATACAGGCAGGGAATGCGACTTCGCTTACAATGCCACACACATGGCCCTGCAGTGGGATGCGCTGGCCACGGGCGATGTGCGGGTGATGATGGCTGCCCAGCCCCTGCTGCAACAGAAGCCTTTGGGAAGTTCCTGGATCACCTACACCCGTTGTCATGACGATATCGGACTGGGATATGACGACGAGATGATTGAAAAAGCCGGATATACACCCTACGACCACCGGAAGTTCATCAAGAATTATTATTCGGGAATCGCACCCGGTTCACCGGCCAAGGGTGCACTGTTCTCCGTAAATCCGAAAACACAGGATGCCCGGATTTCCGGAACCCTTGCCTCCCTCTGCGGGCTTGAAAAAAGTATCGACGAGCAGGAGCATGACCAGATTGACCTGTCTATCCGCAAAATCCTGCTGATGCAGGCACACAGTTTCTTTATCGGCGGGGCGCCCATGTTGTATTATGGCGATGAGACCGGATACACGAACGATTATAGCTATCTCCGCGATTCCGCTAAAAATTATGATAACCGCTGGATGCACCGTCCGGTCATAGACTGGAACCGGCAGAAGAAGGTGACGGTAAAGGGAACGGTAGAGTACCGCATTTTTGAGGGAACAAGGCGCCTCTTGGAACTGCGCCGGAAAATCCCCGTGGTTGCCGATCTCCGGAACACGGTGTGGATCGATTGCCATAATTCCCGTGTTGCCGGCTATTGCCGGAAAGGCAGTTCAGGTTCGCTTTGCTGTTTTTTCAACTTCAGCGATACCGCTACCACCATTGTCTGGTCGGTGATGGCACAGGTGCTAGATGAAGTTCCCGTACAATGCTTTGAACATTATGGCGGCAGGGAGGTTTCCGCAGCCTCAGACCGGGGCGTGTTGCATCTGGAACCTTATCAGTTCCTCTTGCTGGATACCGCACATTGACAAAATGTGCTGGATGACGAGGCACTATTCCCTTTCGGTTTTCGTTGATAGCTGCATACCCGTTCTTTCATGATCAGGCATATCTTGTTTATTTCTTACGACGGAATGACCGACCCGCTTGGACAGAGCCAGGTTATTCCCTATCTGATCAAACTAACCCGGTTTGGCTACCGCTTCACCCTCCTGAGCGGAGAGAAGCCCGGGCGTTACAGGCTTTACCGTCAAACCGTTGAGCAACAACTGGCTCCGTATCCCATCAACTGGGTGCCGGTGCCGTATCATAAGTGGCCGCCCGTTCTTTCTTCCGTGTTTGATAACCGGCAACTGTACAGGAAAGCCAGGGCCTTGCACCGCAGCGATCCGTTCGATCTGGTACATACCCGTGTGGGGGTTCCGGCGCTGGTCGGGTACAGGCTCAAAAAAAAATCGGGGATTCCTTTCCTGAACGATATCCGGGGGTTCTGGGCCGATGAGCGGGTTGACGGTGGCATTTGGAATCTGCGCAATCCCGTTTACCGGCTGGTGTACCGTTTTTTCCGGAAGAAGGAAGATGCCTTCATCAATACGGCCGATTTCAATACCTGCCTTACCGAAGCTGCAAGGCGGGAGATTCATCGCTGGCCGCAAATAAATAACCAGCCTATTCCGCTGGAGGTCATTCCCTGTTCGGCCGATACCGATTTTTTCAATCCCGATTCGGTGGACGATAAGCGCAAACAGGATTTGCGGAAGGAACTGGGCATAACCCCCGACGATACGGTGGTTACCTATCTTGGTTCCATCGGCGGCTGGTATCTTATTGATGAAATGATGCGTTTCTGCCGTGCGGTGCAGGAAAAACTGCCGAAGGTCCGTTTCCTTTTTCTTTCACCGCACCTGCATGAGGTGATTGCCGCCCATGCAGCAAAGCAGGGGGTTGATCCTTCCCGACTTATCGTAAAGCATGCACAGCGTTCGGAAATTCCCGCCCTGCTTTCACTCAGTACCTATTCCGTTTTTTTCATCAAGCCCTGTTATTCGAAAATTTCTTCTTCGCCGACAAAGCACGGCGAAATCATGGCCATGGGTATACCGGTCATCACCAACAGCGGCGTGGGCGATGTGAAGGAAATCGTGGAGAACGCAGATGCTGGTTGGGTGGTGGATGATTTCAGCGATGCCACCTTCAGCAGGCTTGCAGCCGGGTTGGCGGAGCATCCGGCTTTCGACAGGAAAAGGATCCGGAACGAAGCCCTGAAGGTATATTCCCTTGACCGCGCCGCTGAAATCTACCGGCGTGTTTACGAACGCATTGGCAACAGGAATTCCTAAACGCCGGGCAGGGTGTCGAGGAAGGCAATGAGTTGGCTTAATGCTTTTTTCCGGTGACTGAATACCGATTTCTCTTCCTTGCTCATTTCAGCAAAAGTCTTTTCTGATCCATCGGGAATGAATACAGGATCGTAGCCGAACCCCTGATGGCCCCGGGTTGTTCCGATGATTTGTCCCTTGCAGAAGCCTTCAAAAAAATGTTCACGACCGTTTTCAATCAGGCAGATTACGGTGCGGAATTCGGCCTTCCGGTTTTGCTGTTCCGAAAGTTCATGCAGTAGCTTTCTTATGTTGTCTTCCGAATTGTCCTTTTCTCCCGCATATCGGGCTGAATGCACACCGGGTCTGCCACCTAGCGCTTCCGTGAACAGCCCGGTATCTTCACTGAAACATGTAAGGCCTGTATTCCGGTAGATGGCCGAGCATTTGGCCCTTGCATTTTCTTCGAGGGTATCGAAGGGCTCATCGGCCTGATGTGTGATACCCGCCTCTTTAAGCGACAAAACGGGATAGCGATTCCCGAGAATGGTTTTCATTTCTTCGACCTTGCCCGGATTGTTTGTGGCAAAGAGCAGGGGCTGCCTGATATTGGGGTCAATCATGTTCATGGGAATTGTATCCTGTTAAAGACCGTAGATTTTTTTCAGGCATTCCCAGAGTATTTTTTTTGCAGCAGGGTCTCCGGTCAACAGGTTCAGCGGGTCGCAGGCCAGAAAGGTTTTTCCGTGGTGTTTTTGTACCTGATAGTTGGGAAATTCCAGCGGCAATCCTATTTGCGCGGGCCCGACTCCGAACAGCAGAACTACCGGTGGGGTTGAAAGATCTATTACGTAGTTATAATCGGGGGCATGTTCATGGATATTTACCTTCTTTGCTTCCTCAGGGTTTAGTTTGCAGGCAGCCAACAACTTATCCAAAAAGATTTTTTCGCTTGTGTCCGGTGAAGAGGGCGTGACAAGCAGGATTTGGGCAGGTGCCTGTCCGGCAATATTTTCGGTTACCGCCGCCCTTTCTGTTGTTGCTTGCAGGTCCTTCAATACAACCAAACTTTCCTTGTACAATTCAGCGACAACCTTGGGTGGCAGTTGAATATTGTCTAAACTCATTCAGGTTTGGTTTGGTTTATTTTATTGTTACTTTGTTGTAAAATTAAGGGATATGGTTGCAACGGATCTGATCAGGATTTCGCCTGCTGAGCGCAGTAAACTCGCCGACATCAATCTCGAGAACATACCCTTCGGAAAGCATTTCACCGACCATATGCTGGAGGTGGATTATGCAAACAGTACCTGGGGTACTCCCCAGATTCGACCTTATCAGCCGCTGATGCTCGACCCGTCTTTAGCCGCCCTTCACTACGGTCAGTCTATTTTTGAAGGCATCAAGGCGTACAAGGATCCTTCCGGTGCAGCCTGGATTTTCAGGCCTCACGATAACTTTCTGCGCTTCAATATTTCGGCCCGCAGGATGGAGATGCCCGAAGTGCCTGAAGAATTGTTCATGGAGGGTATGCGAAGCCTTGTAGCCCTGGACCATAGCTGGATTCCCCGCTTCGACAACCATTCGCTTTATATCCGTCCTTTCATGTTCAGCACCGATCAGGCCATCGGTGTACGTCCCAGCGATTCCTATAAGTTCATGATCATTCTGAGTCCCACAGGTCCCTATTATGCCAAACCGATGCGCATCCATGTGGAAGAAAAATATGTTCGTGCAGTTCCCGGGGGCATTGGTTATGCCAAGGCTTCAGGAAACTATGGCGGTGCCCTTTACCCCACGGCTCAGGCCCATCATGAAGGCTACGACCAGGTGCTCTGGATGGATGCCCTTGAGCATCAGTATGTTCAGGAATGCGGCACCATGAATGTGTTTTTCATCATCGGCAACAAAGCGATCACCCCCGGACTGGAATCGGGTACCATTCTGGCCGGAATCACCCGGGCCAGCGCCATCACCCTGCTGGGCGAGATGGGGCTTGAGGTGGAGGAGCGTGATCTGAGTATCCGCGAAATCATGGATGCCTACCGCGCGGGTGCCCTGAAAGAGATTTTCGGAACAGGCACAGCTGCCACCATTTCTTTGATCAAAGAATTGAAATACAAGGATTTTCAAATGAAGTTTGATGTGGATGCCTGGAAGGTCGCTCCATCGCTTCGCAAGCAACTCGATGCCATCCGCTACGGCCATGCTGCCGATTCCCACGGCTGGATGTTCAAAGTCTGATCCACAACCTGGGGTAATTCCTATTCACATACTTTTCCACAGGATTTTTCGTTTTTAGAAGGAGAGCCTTCGTTGCAACCCCTTACTAAGGTTGTTCCGGAGTTCCCGTTTAATCCAAAATACCCGGTTATGAAAAACTTCATCCTGCTTGCGGTATCCACGACCCTGGTGGTTTCCACATTGTTTGTCGTTGCGGTCTTTCTGTTTGAAGTTGTCTTACGCTATTATCGTTTTCGGCTGAGGTTCTGACCTTTCCGGAGTTTTTTGGAGTTGAATGTCGCCCGATCAATACCATGGCCATGCTTGATGTGCCGGATTTCATTGATGAAGGGCTTCACGTTTCAGTAAACCCTGTGAACATGAAAAAAATCTACCTTTTGCTGAAAACCACTATTCTGCTATTGCTCATTGTAACAGAGTCCAATGCCCAGAACTGCGGTTCGCTTTCAGCTGCATGTACACCTTATGAATCACTCTGTGCAGCGACAGGATCGATCAAGGTGCATACCAGTGGGGGTAGCGGTTCCTATATTTATCGCGCCGATGGTCCGGTGACCACCAATTTCACCAGCACTGACTCCATAACCGGTCTCGCTTCGGGTACCTATACCGTTACCATCAACGATCTGAACACGGGCTGCTCCATCACCAAAACCAATGTGGTGGTGCCCGGCAATTACAGCGACCCCCGTTTTACCCTGAATACGGTGGATGTGAGTTGCGACAACGGTTTCAACGGCAGTATATCGGTTGCTTCGCAGGAATTCGGAAGGGGGCCCTTCCTCTATACCATAGCGGCACCTTCTTCTTTTGGGGTAGGAACCACAAGTACTACAGGACAATTCGACAATCTGCCTGCGGGCAACTACAGCATCCGCCTCACCGATTCCTGTGGCGGCATCCAGACCCGTCTTGCCATTATCAATAACTACCGCTGGTGGATTGATCTGTATCTGTTCAATAAATTTTCCTGCGATTCCGCAAAAGGATTCATCCGAATCCGCGACAGCAAGGGACAGAACAGCCAGGTTGCTCCCATGCCGGGGTTCCGTTACGGCATTGTGCGCGCACCCGGCGACACCCTCTGGAGCAATTCCGCAGGATTCTCCTTCAATGCAACCGGAATCCGAAATTTCACTGTCGTGGTAAAAGACAAGTGCGGCATCATCAAGAGCGGAAGCGGTTCACTTTCCTTCAGTCCTTCTGTTTCGAACAATGTAGGCCTTTCCAATTTCACCTGCAGCACATTCACTGCGGCGGTCCGTGATCTGCGCAATTTCTTTGGTGCACGCTTCTGCCTTTTTGATGCGGCCGATGTGCAACTTACCTGCAATACTACCGGATCTTTCAGTGATCTGCCTTACGGTAACTATTGCATCAAGGCCTATGATTCCTGCACGGATACCACGCTGCTCAGGTGTTTCAACGCACTCCCTCCGGCTATAGGCATCGATAACCGGGTTCGTATTTCGAACAAAACCTGCGCTACGTTCACGGCTGCAATCACCGGCGCAGTAGGTCTAACCAATCCGCAGTATTGCTTGTCCGACAGTGCCGGGAACCCTATCAGATGCAATACAACAGGTGTGTTCGACAGTTTGAACTATGGCAGCTACTGCATTGATGTGCGCGACGGGTGCCGCGATACTACCCTTCGCCGCTGTTTTCAGGCATCCAAGCCCAGGCCATCGTTACCCGGTTCTATAAGCGCTTCGTACACGACTTGTACCAATTTCGGGCTGGGGGTTGCAGGCGACAGCCTGTTCAATCCCCGTTATTGTCTGGTGAATCCGTCCACCGGACAGGAGGTCTGCAATAACAACGGCGTTTTCGACAGCCTGGCCTACGGTAATTATTGCCTGAATGTGTATGACTCCTGCTACGATACCACCATTACCCGGTGCTTTTCCATCCTTACTCCGGTTGCGAACAACGACCTGGGTACGGTTATATCCAACAGGACCTGTAATGCGTTTACGGTAAGGGTGACCACGTCCCGTATTGTAACGTCCGACTTCTGTATCTATAACGCTTCCGACTCCCTGATTGCCTGCAACACCACCGGTATCTTTGACAGCCTGCCCAACGGCAGGTACTGCATCAAAACCAGAGCTACCTGTCCAGACAGCACCTATACCAATTGTTTCGAAGTATCGGCGCCCCGGCCTTCTATAGACAATACCGTCAAAATCAGCAACCGTTCCTGCAATACATTCGCTGTTTCGGCAAGCGGTTTCAATAATCTGACCAATCCTGTCTTCTGCCTGATCGACAGCAGCAATACTGAACTTTCCTGCAACGGCAGCGGTGTTTTCAACAACCTCAATTACGGCAGTTATTGCATGAGGCTTCGTGACGGCTGCATCGATACCACCATCACCCGATGCTTCAGCGCCAATCCCTTTCCGGTATCGGTTTCCGCAAGCTCGCGCAAGTCCTGCACCCTGGGCTTCGCCGAACTGCTGGTAAATGCGGGGGGCGGTATACAGCCTATGACCGTTTCAGTATATAATTCTGCCGACTCGTTGGTGGCATCGGCATCCTACAACGGAACAGCCCTGACTTTCGGAAACCTTTCAGGAACCAACGGAGCCGAGCTTTACAAAGTGGTGGTGCGGGATGTCTGCAACAACAGGGATTCGACCTTTATCGCCGCGGTACCCAGTTCTTTCGTACATGTGGCCGGAGTAGCCCTCAATTGCCCCAGTTCTAACTGGCAGAACGGTTCGGGTTCCATCAAAGCCCGGGTTACGACCAATATGGGCAATCTTATCGTACGCATCATCAAAAAGAACGGGGTTGCGTATAATCCATTAGTCGCTCCCAACCAGGTTTCAGGGAATGTGTACACGTTTGTCAACCTCGGCCCCGGAACCTATATTCTTCGATATAGGGTGAATAACAACTGCGGTTCAACACGTTATGATACATTAACCATCAATCCTTACCGCTATCCGTCACTCGACCGCTCTTCGGCCTATCAATGCGACTCCAGCGGGTTCAACGTGAGCGCTGTCGTATCCCAAGGGGTACCCCCATTTACCTATGAAATCATTGGAAGTACGCCTTCTGCCCCTTCTATCGTTCGTCCGCCTCAGCCAGACCCTCTTTTTTATATAAACAACGGCAGTAACTATTCGCTGGTCAGGCTTCGGGTGCTGGATGCCTGCGGCAATGCAAGCCTGAAAGATGCAAGCATTCTTCCGCTGGCCGACAACGGCATCATGGCTTCCTACAATTGCTTTCAGCTTGGAACCACCCTGCGCATCGATTCCTTTTATAATTCCACCTACAGCTGGTACAAAAAAACTTCGCTGAACGCACCCGACAGTATTTATCTGGGATCGGCAAGCAGTTATTCCATCCCCAGCCTGATGCCTGCCGATACAGGCTGGTATATCGCCCACGTGGTGGTCAATAATGGTTGCATTACCCGGCGCTATCTGTATAACCTGAATGGCAGTTGTACCAACTATCTCCCGGTTGTTCTCAATTCCTTCACCGGTAAGTATAACGGGGCCTATGTCGGTCTTACCTGGAAGATGTCCTCCGATGAAGGGCTCCGCAACATCATGATCGAGCGTCAGGGTGCCGATCAGGTATTTGACCACATTGGGACGGTCAGGCCAACCACAATAAACGCGGTACTTCAGACCTATACCTTTACCGACCGTCAGCCCCTGCCCGGCCAGAACCAGTATCGCTTGAAATTTATTTATTCCAACGGGTCTGTTAGCTATAGTGATGTGATCAAGGTATCTGAAAAAAGGGCGGTTTCCGGCATACGGGTATATCCCAACCCGGCCGACCGGTTTTTGCAGGTGGAGTTTTCAGGAAGTCCGGCTCATCTGTATCGGGTGAAAATCCTAAATATGTCGGGTCAGGTACTTCGGGAAACCGGGTTTACCCCCCGGCAGGCTCTGGACCGCATTCAGGTTGACCGCACGGCCCCGATGCCGGACGGTATCTATATGGTATCGGTTCAGGATACCGAAACCGGGGAAACTACCACTGAAAAGGTAATTTTCACCAGACAGGCACCCTGACCCCGGTCCCTAAGACGAAGAAAAAATCCCCTTTCTTTTGGGTGGAATTGGACGGGAAGCCTTACCTTCACCGTCCAATTTTAAAAGGGTCTACATGCCTACCATCCAACAGCTAGTCAGAAAAGGAAGAGAAATCATCAAATCCAAGAGCAAATCCAGGGCACTGGATTCCTGTCCGCAACGCCGGGGCGTTTGCACCCGTGTTTACACCACCACGCCCAAGAAGCCGAATTCGGCCCTGCGTAAAGTGGCCAAGGTTCGTCTTACCAACAAAATTGAAGTCATTGCTTACATCCCCGGAGAGGGGCATAACCTGCAGGAACACTCCATCGTGCTGATCCGTGGCGGAAGGGTGAAAGACCTTCCCGGTGTACGTTACCACATCGTACGCGGCAGCCTCGATACCGCCGGTGTGAAAGACAGGAAGCAAAGCCGGAGCAAATACGGCACCAAGAAAGAGAAAGCCAAGAAATAAATTATATAGCATTAAATACCACGTCATTATTAAAGTATTGAATCCATGAGGAAATCGCAACCTAAAAAAATCCCTCTCGCACCCGATCCCAAGTTCAACGACAAACTGGTTACCCGTTTTGTGAACAATCTGATGTGGGCCGGAAAGAAGAGCGGAGCGTACAGCATTTTTTACGGAGCCATCGACCGTGTATCAAAAGTCAGTGGCGACAACGGCTACGAGATCTGGAAAAGGGCTCTGGCCAACATCACGCCCGGTGTGGAAGTAAGAAGCCGCCGTATCGGTGGTGCTACCTTCCAGATTCCTTCTGAAGTGCGCCCCGACCGTAAGATTTCCCTCAGCATCAAGTGGATGATCCGCTACAGCCGCGAGCGCAACGGCCGCAGCATGTCGGAAAAACTGGCCAACGAAATCCTCGCCGCCAGCAAGGGTGAAGGTGCCGCTTTCAAAAAGAAGGAAGACACCCATCGTATGGCCGAGGCAAACAAGGCTTTTGCCCACTTCAGGGTCTGATTGCCCGCGATTCTAAAAATCATTTCAAAGGCTGTTCCCCGGAACAGCCTTTTCTGTTGACGCCTTGGTGAAAAGCCCTTACCTTTGCGCCGCCGAACAGATACCCAAAAGGCTCGTGGGACTACGATTCGGCGCACTATGAGAGAAATAACATCGGATCGATTCTTCCGCCGCAACCGGGCATGATGCGGCGGCCTCTATGAACCAGGTAGTGCATCTACAGACTCCCCGGAATTTTCACCAGTATATTCAATAATAAAACCAATACAATGGCTGATTTACGTTTCCAACGCAATTTCGGTATTGCCGCTCACATCGATGCCGGCAAAACCACCACCACCGAGCGTATCCTCTATTACACCGGTGTGAACCACAAGATCGGAGAGGTGCACGAAGGTGCGGCCACCATGGACTGGATGGCACAGGAGCAGGAGCGGGGTATTACCATCACTTCGGCGGCTACCACCTGTTTCTGGAACTTCCCAACCACCCAGGGAGCCAAGAATTCCGATACCAAGCAATACAAGTTCAACATCATCGATACGCCCGGCCACGTGGATTTCACGGTGGAAGTGGAGCGTTCGCTCCGCGTGCTCGACGGGCTGCTGGCTCTGTTCTGCGCCGTTTCGGGCGTGGAACCGCAAAGTGAAACCGTGTGGCGCCAGGCCAACCGCTACCGCGTACCCCGCATCGGGTTCGTGAACAAGATGGACCGCAGCGGTGCCGACTTCCTCAATGTGGTCAAGCAGGTGAAGGAAATGCTGGGCGCCAAGGCAGTGCCCTTGCAGTTGCCCATCGGTGCTGAAGACAATTTCAAAGGCGTGGTGGACCTCATCACCATGAAAGGGATGGTTTGGGACGATGCCACCCAGGGAATGACCTACAAGGAAGTGCCCATTCCGGATGATATGGTGGATGAAGTGAACGAATGGAGGCAACATCTGGTGGAGGCCGTGGCCGAATACGACGATAAACTCATGGAGAAGTTCTTTGAGGATCCGAATTCCATCACCGAAACGGAAATGCATGAAGCCATCCGCAAGGCGGTGATTGATATCTCCATCATCCCCATGATGTGCGGGTCTTCCTTCAAGAACAAGGGCGTACAAACCGCTCTGGATGCCATTTGCCGTTACCTGCCCGGACCGCTTGATATAGAATCGGTAAAGGGTACCAACCCCGACAACGGCGAAGAGGTAGAGCGTCATGCCAATGCCAAAGAACCCTTCAGTGCCCTGGCTTTCAAGATCATGACCGATCCCTTTGTGGGCCGTCTGGCCTTCTTCCGGGCCTACAGCGGCCGTCTCGACGCGGGCAGTTATGTGCTGAACACCCGTACGGGCAAGAAAGAGCGCATCAGCCGTATCATGCAGATGCATGCCAACAAGCAGAACCCGATCGACTTCATCGAAGCAGGTGATATCGGAGCCGGAGTAGGATTCAAAGACATCAAGACCGGCGATACGCTTTGCAATGAAGACCATCCGATCGTGCTGGAAGCAATGACCTTCCCCGAGCCCGTAATCTCCATCGCCATCGAACCCAAAACACAGGCCGATGTGGACAAGATGGGCATGGCCATCGCCAAGCTGGTGGAAGAAGATCCCACCCTGCGTGTTCGCACCGATGAGGAAACCGGACAAACCATCCTCAGTGGTATGGGTGAACTGCATCTGGAAATCATCATCGACCGGATGAAGCGCGAATTCAAGGTGGAAATCAACCAGGGTGCTCCGCAGGTGGCGTACAAGGAAGCTTTCCGCTCCATGATTCAGCATCGTGAAACCTATAAGAAGCAAACCGGTGGTCGCGGTAAATTCGGCGACATCGTTTTTGAAATCGGTCCTGCCGATGAAGAATGGCTCAAGGAGAATCCATTAGGCGGACTGCAGTTTGTAAATGATATTTTCGGGGGAAGCATTCCCAAGGAATTCGTTCCACCCATCATCAAAGGGTTTACCAGCAGCATGACCACAGGGGTGCTGGCAGGTTATCCGGTGATTGATATGAAAGTACGTGTTTACGACGGCAGCTACCATGATGTGGATTCCGATGCCATCTCCTTCGAACTTTGCGCCAAGCAGGGCTTCCGTGAGGCCGGTAAGAAAGCCAAGCCCGTGTTGCTTGAGCCCATCATGAAGGTGGAAGTGCTAACGCCCGATCAGTACATGGGTGATGTGACGGGTGATCTGAACCGCCGCCGCGGTATGCTCGAAGGCATGGACAGCCGTCATGGTGTGCAGGTCATCAAGGCCAAAGTGCCCCTCAGCGAAATGTTCGGCTATGTGACGCAGCTGCGTTCCTTGAGCAGCGGCCGTGCCACGTCCACTATGGAGTTCAGCCACTATGCACCTGCTCCGAACAATGTGGCCGAAGAAGTGATCGCCAAGCAGAAGGGAAAAATCAAAATCGAGGATTAACCGATTCCAAGAATATCAATCTCAAAAGGCTGTCCATGCGGGCAGCCTTTTTTCATAACAGTAGGTTATAAACGAAAATCAGGAGAGGGGCCGGGACGCTAATACCTATTGGATATCTGTAATCGACCAATACTATTGGCCCAAACAGCTATCACATCGGTTTTATACGGGAAAAATTTCGGGCTGATTTATACATCATTTTCGTATAAGTTCATTTCCCGGATCCGCTTGTTCATCACCCTGAACCAAAGCGGCGGAAGCAGGGAGAGTATGATGCTGCCCGGATAGCCTGTGGGGAGTTGCGGCGCGTTTTCGTGATGACGCAGGATCTGGTATTTGCGGCTGGCGAGGTAGTGATGGTCGCTGTGCCGGCTCAGTTCGAACAGCATCAGCCGGCCCAGGATATGGTTGCTGTTCCAGCTATGCTGGGGCATGGCCCGCTCATATTTGCCTGGAGCGGTTTCCTTCCTCGACAGCCCATAGTGTTCGATGTAGTTGACCGTTTCAAGCAGCAGGATACCGATCAGGGCCGCCGCCAGGAAATAAAGGGTAACGGATGATCCGAAGAAAAACAGGATCAGTGAAACAAAGGCAATCTGGATCAGTTGTGCCTGAAGCATCTCGTTTGCAGGATGATACCAGGGTCTTCCTTTCTTGCGCATATCATTGGAAGCGATTCTCCAGGCCGAGCGGTAAGCCTGTCCGATGGAGCGGAAATAGAAGAGGTAAACCGGCTCGTTGTAGCGGGCGCTGTTGGGGTCTTCCGGTGTTGCCACATTCTTGTGATGGCCTTTGTTGTGTTCGATAAAAAAATGCATGTACAGCGAAGTCAGCAGGGAGGCTTTGGCCAGGAATTGTTCAAAGCGGTTGGTCCGGTGCCCGAGCTCGTGCCCGATATTGATGCCGAAGGTGCCGCAGAGCAGGCCCATGGTGGCGATGCGGGCGAGCAAATCGGTACCGCTGACAGGCAACTGTTCGAAACTCATCAGAAAACGGATGAGTGCCGCAAATTGCAGGGCTACGAAAAAGTACAGCAGGTAATCATAAATCCGGTGTGCCTTTTGCATGTCTTCTTCGGCAGCGGTCAGGTTGCTGTTGTCGGCCGGAACAATCAATTCCGTCAGGGGAATCAGCACCCAGGCATAGAGAACGGGTAGCCAGGCTGTAAATCCGGTTTTGTTGAACGAATAGAAGGCCAGGGCATAAAGGGTGCCGGGCAAAAGGTATTTGAATGCTTTGCTGTTCATGGCTTCAGAAAAAAGAGGAATCTGTCTCGTGAAATTAGTTCATTTTCTTCTTTGTGATAATGCGAAAGTGAAGCTACTTTTAGTCCAAAAATTTTCCCGTATAATGCCGATGTGATAGCTGTTTGGGCCAATGATATTGGTCCATTACAGATATCCAATCGGTATAAGGGTTGTCTAAAGCGTGTCAACAGTCCACGGCTCAATGGCGTGAATAAAAAAAGCCGGTCATTGTAAACCGGCTTTCAAAAAGTCCTAAATTCAGTTAACGGATGCCATGCATCATTTTTTTCAGCCGGGGCGTCAAAGCGAAAAGCAGCACCGCCGCGATGCCGCAGAGCACCACGAATACCATGAAGAATTCGAAGAGGTTATGTATCGTGAAACCGGCGAATGTGGGATAATGGTCGCTGATCTTTTTGTCGGCCAGGAATTTGAGTTGTTCCGCCGTGGGCACCATGGTCTTGTCCAGTACCGCCTGCAAATCGATGCCGTTTTCCTTCGCCAGTTTGAACTGGTCGCCGGTAGCGGGCAGGATGGCTCCGAGGGTTCCGGCTAAGGCATAGCCCGAAGCGTTCGACAGGAAAAATACTCCGAAGAGCAGGGAGGCGAAGCGCTTGGGTGCCAGTTTGCCGACCAGCGAGAGGCCGATAGGTGAAAGGCAGAGTTCACCGAATGTTTGTATCAGGTAAAGCAGCACCAGCCAGTAAATCGCCAGCAGCCCGGAAGTGCCGAGATCTTTCACATTATGCGCAATGATGAAATAGCTGAGCGCGATCAGGGCAAGCCCAATTGCCTGTTTCACGGGGGATATGGGTTCCCTGCCCTTGGCCCTGAGCCTGTCCCAGAGCATGCTGAAGGGAACCGCGAACATCACCACGAAAATGCCGTTGAAGATCTGCACCATGGACGGGGGCATGTCCCACCCGAAGAAATTACGATTGGTCTGGTTGTCGGCGATGAAGGTCAGCGATGAACCCGCCTGTTCGAAAGCCGCCCAGAAAAAGATGACGAAGAAGGAAACGATGTAAATGACCAGGATGCGGTCGGTTTCCACCTTGGTCAGCGATTTGTCGGTAAGAATGAGTCCGGCGAGTGTAAGGCCCGATCCGTAGATGATGGAATAGATAACATTCTGCCCGAACACATAAAAGAAGACCAGGGCCAACCCGATGAAAACCACTACCGCCAGCATCAGCGAGGTGTTGGAGAAATGGGTTTTTTGCGATTCGCCTTCTTCAAAATCGCTGGCCAGGTTTTTGGAGGGCAATCCACCAATCGCGCGTCCGTCGGGCGTTTTCACATAACGGTCTTTCAGAAAATAGAAGGTGAGCGAACCCAGCAACATAGCGATGGCGGCAGCCAGGAATCCCCATTTGAAGGCATACACGTTGCGGTTGCCGGCAGCGTCGGTCACATCCCCAAGTAGGGGACAGATGAACTGTCCCAGAAAGGCACCGACATTGATGCCCATGTAAAAGATGGTGAATGCCGTATCGAGTTTGCTTTTCTCCGACTTGGGGTAGAGGCTGCCCACCATACTGGAAATATTTGGCTTGAAGAAGCCGTTGCCCAGGATGATCACACCAAGGGCGACATAAAGGATGGTGGTAGCGAGACCCAGGTTGGTGGAAAATATAGATGCACTGGTAAACAGCAGCAGCTGGCCGATACCCATCAGGGTGCCGCCCAGAAGGATACAGTTGCGGTTACCCAGATACCTGTCCGACACGAAACCACCCAGCATGGGCGTGAGGTAGCAGAGGCCCAGAAATCCCCCGTAGATCAGGGAAGATTGTTCCTTGCTCATGGCCAGGGCGTTAACAATGAAGAGCGTGAGCAGGGTGCGCATCCCGTAGAAGTTGAAACGCTCCCACATTTCGGTGCCGAAAAGGACCCAGAGGCCCTTGGGATGTTGTTGAGAAGTTGCTGTTTGTGACATACCGCTATTGACTTTGATGACTAAGATTTGTTTTGTGGCTGAAAATAGCGATTTTTCGGCGGATTCATCAACTGGAGTCATACGCGCTGAAGACCCGCAATCGGGTAGAAATGTGCAATTGCGCATCTCTGCCTTAATTTTAGCGCGTGTACGAAAAAAGATTACCGTGAACAATATCTTAATCATCGGCAGCGGAAGCCGCGAACATGCCCTGGCATGGAAAATCCGTCAGAGCCCGCTATGTGGCGAACTTTTTATTGCTCCGGGTAATGCAGGTACCGGATTGTCCGGCACCAACATCAATATATCGGTTAATGATTTTGAAGCACTGGCCGAATGTTGTATCCTTCATGGAATCGATCTTGTTGTGGTTGGACCCGAAGAGCCACTGGTAAAGGGGATTGTCGATTTTTTTGAAACCGATAAACGGTTGCAACAGATAAGTATCATCGGTCCTTGTGCCGCTGCAGCCCGTCTTGAAGGCAGCAAGGACTTCGCCAAGTCGTTCATGCAGCGGCATGGCATTCCAACGGCTTCTTACCGCAGTTTTACCATCGAAACGTTCGAAGAGGGATGCGCGTACATCAATACACATTCCGAACCCGTTGTGCTCAAAGCCGATGGTCTGGCCGCTGGAAAAGGAGTGCTTATTTGTGCCAGCCGGCAGAAAGCACTTGAAGGGTTTTCGAAAATGCTTCGTGGTGGTCAGTTCGGAGAAGCCGGAACTACGGTGGTGGTGGAGTCATTTCTTTCCGGAATCGAACTGAGCGTGTTTTTGCTGACCGACGGCAACAATTTTCTGGTACTGCCTCCGGCCAAAGATTATAAACGGATTGGTGAGGGTGATACCGGTCTGAATACAGGCGGTATGGGAGCAATAAGTCCTGTACCTGTAGCTGATGCTGCATTCATGCAAAAGGTGGTGGACCGGATTGCAAAGCCCACTATCAAAGGGTTGAAACAAGACGGACTGAAATACCGCGGAATCATTTTTCTGGGACTGATCCGGGTTGGCGACGATCCCGTTGTCATAGAATACAACTGCCGCCTTGGCGATCCCGAAACCGCCGCCGTATTACCCCGGGTTGAAAACGACTGGGTGGAGCTGATGCTGGCGGTATCACGGCAACGACTACACGAAATTTCCATCCGGATTTCGGATGAAGCCACAGCAGCTCTGGTTGCGGTTAGCGGAGGCTACCCGGGTGATTACGAAAAAGGAAAATTCATCAGCGGACTGCCTGCCGACATTCCGGAGGCCGCCACACTTGTTTTTCATGCCGGTACAACCCTTGATGTATCGGGCAGGGTGGTCACCAACGGCGGCCGGGTGCTTGCTGTGACAAGCCGTGCTGCATCACTGCAGGAAGCCGTGAACGCCAGCCGCAACGCGCTTGACGGCATCCGTTTCGAAGGAAAGTATTTCCGCCGCGATATCGGTTTTGAGTTTTTGCAACCAACAGCGTAGCGGCT
>CAZZLI010000001.1:0-82410 GCA_964655055.1 uncultured Ferruginibacter sp. | reverse complement strand
CTGCCTATTAAATGGCCCAAAAAATTTATAAAAAGCCGCCTCATTTAATAATGAGGCGGCTTCGTTTAACCAAGTAAATTATAAACAGTCAGAGAGTCTAAAATAATCCTGCCACCGCTCCAACACCGACTAACAAAGCCAGAGAACCTAGGATAATTAATCCTACATTTTTTTTGCGTCTAGGAGCTACTACAGTTGCCGGTTCGGCAACTTTTGCTTTTTGTGTAACCCCGGTTTCCAATAGGGGTAAGTCCTCTGCCTTAATCTGCCTGAAGTTCTTATACACTGCAGGGAACCCCGTTACTGTCGCAGCAATACTACCGCCGACCGTTTCAGTGACATAAACAGGCTCAACCAATACATCCGAATTCGAATTCTTCAACGCATCGGCCACAGCCTCTTCTTTCGCACTTTCAAACGAAGCACCTTCTTTTAGTGAAGATGTGCCTGTTACTTTAGTTTCTGAAACAATCAAATCAACAAGAACGGGTTTGTGAATTACTCCTGCACCATAGATGTCCATAGTTTTGGAAGTGGATGTTTTTGTTTTTGTAGCTGCACAAGACATGAGCAAAAAAACGGGAACAATAAGAAAAAGAAAGTTGGTGATTTTTTTCATAATAAAAATTTTTGAAGCAAATTTAATATGATTTATTCAAATAAGTAATTTTTTATGTTCTTTTTAAAGCCTACCATTAAAGATGATGTATCCATACCGGGCACTGAGCAGGGTTATGGAAACATCCATTCGATTAACGAAACTGATCTGGATCTTCCCCGGATGCAGGTATCCCGGTCTCACTGTTGCTTTGCAATTTTTAAGAACACAACTGTTCAATTTGCCGTAATTTACCCGAATGAATTCAGGCAACAGCCTGCGTCTTTTCGACCTCACCATGATTGTGATCACCCTGGTGATCGGGATGGGCATTTTCCGCACGCCGGTGAATGTGGCCGCTGCTTCCCCCGATGCCACCACATTTTATCTGGCCTGGGTGCTGGGCGGACTGGTGGCTTTTTGCGGGGCGCTAACCTATGCCGAAATCGGCAGCCGGCTTCCGGTACGCGGGGGGTATTACAAGGTTTTTTCGGTGGCCTATCATCCTGCTCTTGCCTTCGCGGTCAACTGCATCATCCTGGTATCGAATGCCGCATCACTGGCCATGGTGGCGCTGATCGGCGGAGAATACCTTGCCGGAATCCTGCTGCCTGCTGATGGTTCGAATGCGGCAAGAACCGAGCAGATCCAGACGGGCATCGCCTTTTGTTCGGTTCTGCTGTTTTATCTCGTAAATCTGATGGGGTTGAAAATGAGTGCGACGACGCAGAACATACTGGGGCTGATCAAAATCGGGTTGATCCTGCTGCTGATTTCCGCTTTGTTTTTCGGAGGAACCGCAGCTGGAAATGCCTCGGTACTTCCATCACATCCTGCATCGGTTAGCGACTATCTTAAAGCGCTGGGAACCGGACTTGTTGCAGTATCCTTCACCTACGGCGGTTATCAGCAAAGCATCAATTTCGGGGGCGAAGTGCGCAATCCCTCGCGCAACATACCCCGCGGTATCTTTATCGGAATCTGCGTCATCATCCTGCTCTACCTCAGCATCAACATGGCCTATGTGAAGGTCATCGGTTTCGATCAGCTGGGTCAAAGTAAAAACATTGCCGCACTGCTGGCCGGAAAGATCCTGGGACCGGGTGCCGAAAAACTGCTTTCCGTTTTTTTCTTTCTGGGCGTGCTGGCCTATGTGAATGTATTGCTGATGAGCAACCCGCGGGTCATGTATGCCATGAGTGAAGACGGCATCCTGCCTCAGGTCTTCCAAAAAACCCATGAAAGAACCGGAGCACTTACCGTTTCACTCACCGTGTTCACCGCCCTTTGCCTGCTGATCATTTTCTGGGCAAGAGCCTTCGACCGGATCCTCAGCTTCAGCATTTTCCTCGACTGCATCGGCATGATGCTTTCCGCAGCCACGATTTTCATTTTGCGCCGGCGAACGGCAGGCGGTCATGAAAACGGGCAGTACCGGATGCGCTGGTATCCGCTGCTTCCCGGTGTGTTTATCATAGCCTATCTCTTCATCGCCCTGAGCATTGCCGTCAACTATCGTGAAAACAATCATGCGGCCCTTACCGGCCTGATCATGATGGCCGTTTTCGCCCTGCTCTACTTCCTGATCCGCCATGCAGTCGCCTCATCCGAAAAGCGGTAACCAGGTACAGCGGTGGAACCGCTTATCAAATTCACCCGGCTCTTTACCCTACGATGATTTATTTTTGAAGCATGCCAAAACATCTGCTTTTGCTGCTGCTGACCGGTATTGCGGTGCTTCCCGTTGCCGCCCAGGAGAAGTGGGATTTGCGTAAATGTGTTGATTATGCCCTTGCCAACAACATCAGCGTCAGGCAGACCGATTTGCAGACCAGTCTTTCGGAAATCCAGCTCAAACAAAGCCGGCAATCGCAATACCCCAGCCTCGACCTGAGTATGGGCCCCGCATTCAGCAATGGTCGCAACCAGGATCCCACCAACTTCAGCCTGATCACCCAGAGTTTTGTTTCGGCTAATGTTCAGATGCAGACCAGTGCGCAGATTTTCAACTGGTACAGCCGGAAGAACACCATCCTGGCCAACGAGTGGCAGGTGCAGGCCAACAAAGCGTCTACAGAAAAACTGAAGAACGATATCGCTCTTTCGGTAGCCAACAGCTACCTGCAGGTCTTGCTTACCGGCGAGCAGGAGAAGATTGCTGCCGTGCAGCTGGAGCAGTCGATGGCGCAGTGGAAGAATACCCGCAAGCTGGTGGATGCCGGGGCCCTGCCCGAACTCAATGCGACCGAGCTGGAAGCGCAGACTGCGCGAGACAGCAGTAATCTGATTGCGGCCCGGGGCAACTATAATCTGGCGCTGCTCTCGCTCAAATCGGTGATGAATATGGATGCTGCTACTCTGTTGGAACTTGATACGCCTCCGGTGGAAAAAATTCCGGTGGAAAAAATCGCCGACCTGCAGCCCGAAGCCGTTTATGCGCTGGCCATTGTCAACCTGCCCCAGCAGCGGGTAAACGATTTCAACCTCAAATCGGCCCAAAAGAATGCTGAAGCGGCCCGGGCAGGCATGTATCCGACCATCAGCGCTTTCGGCAACCTGAGTTCGGCCTTCAATAGCAAGGCTCAGGAAATCACCGGTACCGTGTTTTCGTATCCGCCTGTGGGCAAAGTGGATGTAGGCGGTATCAATTATGATGTTTATCCCCTGTCGCCGATTGCCAGTTATACTGTGGGCAAGAGCGGGCTGTTCCGTCAGCTTGATCAGAATTTCCGGCAAACCGTTGGCCTCAGTATGAACATACCGGTATTCAACGGAGGTGCCCTGCGTGCAGCCTGGGAGCGCAGCAAAATCAATATCAAATCGGTGGAACTGCAGCAGCAGGCCGATAACCTGAAAATCAAGCAGGACATCTATCAGGCCTATCAGGCCGCATTGATTGCACTGGAACGATTTAATGCCGGCAACAAGACGGTGGAGGCCTCACAACGCGCCTACGATTTCGCGCAAAAACGGTATGCCGTGGGGATGCTGGGTACGCTCGAACTGATCACCGCGCAGAACAACCTGTTCAGGGCAAAGCTCGAGTATGTGCTGAACCGGTTCGACTATGTTTTCAAAATGAAAGTGCTGGAATTTTACCGGGGACAGGGGCTGAAGCTCTGATTCCCGGACCTGAAAAAAATCAAAACCCCCGACAACCGCAATAACCATGATGAAGAGTAAGACCACGAAATGGATCGTCATCAGTTCCTGCGCAGCCCTGTTGTTGCTGCTCGTACTGAAATTGACCGGCGCATTGGGCGAGGAAGTAGGCATCAAAGTCACTGCCGAGGAAGTGAAAAAAAGAACCATCATTGAAACTGTGAACGCCAGCGGAAAAATTTATCCCGAGCTGGAGGTCAAGGTCAGCCCCGATATCAGCGGAGAAATCACCGCACTCACCGTAAAGGAAGGCGATACCGTCCGGAAGGGCATGGTGCTGGCACGGATTTATGCAGACCTCTACAGCCTGCAGTCCGATCAGGCGGCCAGCGTTGTTCGTCAAAACGAAGCACAGGTCAGCAATTCACAGGCGGCCCGCGAAGCCGTGCAGGCCCAGCTCGATCAGGCCACCAAAACCTACAACATGCAGAAGCGGCTATTCGATGAGAAGGTCATCAGCCGCAACGAGTTCAATACGGCCGAAGCCGCCTACCGCACCGCAGAAGCCAATTACAAAGCAGCCACCCAAAGCATCCGCAGCGTGCAAGCCTCGGTGCAAAGCGCCCGCGCCAATCTGGCCCGCGCCAACAAAGACCTGGGCCGAACCGTGATCGTAGCGCCGATGGATGGTGTGGTGAGCCTGCTGAATGTGAAACTGGGCGAAAAAGTGGCGGGCAACAGTTTCAATGTGGGTACCGAAATCCTAAGGATTGCCGACATGAGCAAGATCGAAGTGCGCGTTGATGTGGGCGAGAGTGATATTCCCAAAGTACATGTGGGCGACAGTGCCCTAGTGACCATTGATGCGTTCAACGAACGGAAATTCAAGGCGATCGTCACGCAGATTGCCAGCAGCAACAACGGAGCCTCCTCTGTTTCATCGGTACTAGCCAACACCAGCACCGACGTCACCAACTACAAAGTCTATGTACGGCTGTTGCCTGAAAGCTACAGCGACCTGCTGGGTAAGGGATCCTTCCCGTTCAAGCCAGGGATGAGCGCCAGCGCCGACATACAAACACAGACCCATGCGGATGTTGCCAGCGTGCCCATCAATGCGGTAACCACCCGCGACAGGAGCGATACGCTGCGTTCAATGAAAAACCCTGACGAACAGGAAGCAGCAAAGGAAACAGCCGAACTGGATGACCTGGACGTGGTGGTATTTGTGGTGCAGACCGACGGAACCCTGAAAAAAGTAATGGTCAAAACCGGTATTCAGGACATCAATTACATTGAAATCACGGAAGGATTGAAGCCCGGTGAAAAAGTGGTGAGCGGACCTTATGAAGCGGTCAGCAAGACCCTGAAGGACAAAGACAAGGTGAAGGTAGTTGACAAGAAAGACCTTTTTGAAACGAAATAATCTTAAGTAACGCTGCAAGTCCCGAAGTTACCGGGACATACGCCCGAAAACATATCCTAACTTGAAGTTGACAGTGAAGTAACTGTCGTTGTCTCTCGGATTGCCTCTGATTCCTCCGGAAGTTTTACGGAATTCCCCGGTAGGGCCACCCGGATTATGCCGGTCGTTGGATGAAAGATCAATCGCATCGCGCAACTGGTTTCCGGTAAGTCCCCCCTCTGTAGAAAACAAAACTGGATCTACATACCGGGTGCTCACATCATCAAGATAGTCGGTATTTACGATACGATGCACAACTTCTGCCCGGATATTGAATGCACCAGACAATTCATAGCGAACTCCAAAACCTACCGGAAAATTGATTTGGCTCAACTTATAGGGTTTTCTGTCGGGGTAAGAGCGGAATCCCTGCCCTTCCAGACTCAGTGGCTGAAGATCCACATATTTTCCGTCGCGGTTCTTGGCCTGGGGATTGAACGAAAAGAAGCCCACGCCACCCAGCAAGTAGGGAGAAATACGGGGCGGATCCTGTTCGCGCATGCTCCAGTTAACAAATAAGTACAGCGGATGAATCTCGGCGATGGCAGAAATTTCCGAGATTTTACTGCGGAAGCTCAGATTCCGTTCGTAACGGCCGTTGGTTGTGGCTTTTACATTTTCCAGAATACTGTCGTAGGCCCGGATACCGCCCCAGGTTCCCTCGAGACGGATAGTCAAAGCGTCGTTATAAGTGGCGCTCAGGTATAGACCACCGCTTACGCGCATTTTCCCGAAATTGAGGTCTTTCAGGAAAGGTTTTCCCAGCCCTTGTTTCCCGCCGATGTCGGTGAGGCAATTCATCGAACCGACCGAACCGCCGAGTTCAAAGACGACAGGACTGTTATAGGAATTGTTATCGTAAAAGTAGTACTGGGCAGCGGCACGTTGAACGCCCGCAAACAATAAAATCCCCAGTGTGAAAAGCGCCGCTTTCTTCATACCATACATTTTTCGTCAAACGCGGTTTTTAATACTTGAGCAAGGCAAATTAATCGATTTTTCCCAATTATTTTTTGCTCCGTTGCGACTTTTGGAAATAATTGCAGATGGATGTTATACCGCAGCCCTCACAACGGGGGTTACGGGCCAGGCAGCGGTAGCGGCCGTGCAGGATCAGCCAGTGATGGGCCTTGTGGACATACCCGGCGGGAATATGGCGGATCAGCTGTTTTTCTGCCGCCAGCGGGGTTTTGGCCGAGGTGGTCAACCCGATCCGGGCACTGACCCGGAACACATGGGTATCCACCGCCATATTGGGCTGATTGTCAATTACCGATGTAATAACATTGGCGGTTTTACGCCCCACCCCGGGCAATTGAACCAGGGCATCCACCTCCATGGGTACTTCGCCCTTGAATTTTTCCATCAGCATCCCGGCAGCTGCAATCAGGTGGCGGGCCTTGCTGTTGGGGTAGGAAATACTCTTGACGAGGGGAAACAGTTCGTCAAAACCGGCCTTGCTCAGCGAGGGGATATCCGGATACCGGGCAAAAAGGGCGGGGGTGACCAGATTTACCCGCTTGTCGGTACACTGGGCCGAGAGCATGACGGCCACCAATAGTTCGTAGGGGTTCCGGTAATTCAGTTCCGTTTCCGCATCGGGGGCATGCTCCAGAAAGTATTGGATCAGTTGTTCGTAACGCTCCTTCTTGGTCATAAAAAAAGTCCCGGAATTCCGGGACGAAGTTATGTGATCCGAACAGGCTTCGGTCAGCCGGCCGAAACTTCGGTTTCCACCGCTTTGCGCGCATAATCCATGATGGCATCAATGGTTTGGCGGCTGGGCGACAACCTTACGGTGTCCAACTGGCTCTTGACCAGCATGATTTGCTGGTATTCTTCTTTCAATTGCCAGTCGTTCTGGATGGCTTCAGTGATGGCGGAGGCGTTCTCCGGAGTTGTTTCCCCGTACACGTACTGTAACAGGTCTTCCTGAGTGAAGAGTTGCATAAGTAAGAATTGCTGTTTAAAAAATTAATTATCAATATCCGCACCTATAACGCCGCCCTGAATCGAATATTGCGTAGTAAGATAACTATTTTCCGGATTTTTTTACGACAAACAAATCCTCGTTGTCCTTCTTCATCAGGTATTTCTCCCGGGCATACTGCTCGATGGTTTCCGCATCGGAACGGAGCTGGGCCTGCTCCTGTTTTGCCGAATTAATTTTTTCCGACAACTGTAATTCGCTGTTTTTTAATTCCCTGAGCTTGTCCCGCTTGCCAAATACTGAAATAAGGTCCTTTTCGGAAATGAACAGCATCCAGGTCAGGAACAGGGTTCCGGACACCAGATACTTGTTTTTCATCCAGGCGGGAATTTTTCCGGTCAGCTTCTTCATGGGGGTATGCATTTATCGCTTTCCGGACCAAAATCCGGATTCGGGGGTGAATCATTTGCTGAAACTAATACTTCCTTTCGGATAAATGGCGCTGTCGGCCAGCATTTCTTCAATCCGAATCAGCTGGTTGTACTTGGCCATACGGTCGGTACGGCTGGCAGAACCGGTTTTGATCTGTCCGCAGTTGAGGGCCACAGCCAGGTCGGCAATGGTGGTATCCTCGGTTTCGCCGCTGCGATGGCTCATGATGGTATTGTATCCGTTCCGCTGGGCCATGCTCACCGCATTGATGGTTTCGGTAAGGGTGCCAATCTGGTTAACCTTAACCAGAAGGGCATTGCCGATGCCTTCTCTGATGCCTTTCGACAGGCGGTTCACATTGGTCACGAAAAGATCGTCACCAACCAGCTGGCATTTTTTTCCAATGGTATCCGTGAGCAATTTCCAGCCCTTCCAGTCGTCTTCGGCCATGCCGTCTTCGATGGAGCAGATGGGGTATTTCTTCACCCAGCTTTCCCAGTAGGCTACCAGTTGCTCACTGCTCATTTCCTTACCGCTGCTTTTGTGGAACACATATTTTTTCTTTTTGGCGTCCCACAACTCGCTGTTGGCGGCATCCATGGCAATCATGATCTGGCTGCCCGTCTTGTATCCCGCTGCCTGGATGGCGGTGAGCACCGTTTCAATGGCTTCTTCGTTGCTTTGGATATTAGGCGCGAAACCACCTTCGTCGCCCACATTGGTGCTGAAGCCTTTTTTCTTCAGTACAGTTTTCAATGCATGAAAAATATCGACACCCCAGGCCAGTCCCTCACTGAATGTGGACGCGCCTACCGGCATCACCATGAATTCCTGAAAATCGATCTTGTTGTCGGCATGCGCACCTCCGTTGAGTATATTCATCATGGGCATGGGCAGTACACAGGCATTCGTGCCGCCGATATAGCGGTACAGGGGCAGGTTGGCTTCCAGCGCTGCCGCCTTGGCCACAGCCATACTTACGGCCAGCATGGCATTGGCGCCCAGCTTGCTTTTGTTGGCGGTACCATCGAGCTGGATCAGCCGGGCATCAATACCGGTCTGGTCGGCCACATCCCAGCCCAGCAGCTCCTTGGCGATTGCGGTGTTCACATTGTTGACTGCCTTGAGTACGCTCTTGCCGCCGTAATAATTTTTTTTACCGTCGCGCAGTTCCACGGCTTCATGCACGCCGGTGCTTGCGCCACTGGGTACTGCAGCGCGGCCCAGGTATTCGTTTTCAGTAAGGATGTCAACTTCCACAGTTGGGTTGCCGCGGCTGTCGAGAATCTGCCGGGCATGCAAAGAGGCGATGTAACTCATGATGATGTTGCTTGTTTATGGTGTTGAATGTTGGTGCAAATAAACTGCATTTGCCGGCACCTGCGCCGTGAATATTATCAAGCCGGTGTGAATTTCAGCTCATCCTTGAGCCTGACCGGTGAGTTGACGGAAAATTCCTTCCAGACTTTGTCCGGACTGCTGCAGCGAAACAATGTCAAGCCCATAGCGTGTGGACGCCTGCAGCAGTTCCTGGCGCAGTGCTGTAGCATTTACGGTAGCCATCCTGTAACGGGTTTCGGAAACAGGTTCAATAGCTCCCGAATGTTGAAGCCCGGCAAAAAATTCCGGATCGGGACGGCGGTTGAATTCAACCAATACCTCGCTTCCGCTTTCGGTACGCTTCCGCAGTTGTTCAAGCGAGTCGTCAGCTACGATGCTTCCCTTGTTGATGATGATGACCCTGTTGCAAACGGCCTCCACTTCCTGCATGATGTGCGAAGAAAAAAGGATGGTTTTCTGCCTACCCAGATCGCGGATGACAGAACGGATGCCGGCAATCTGGTTGGGATCCAGGCCTGTGGTGGGCTCGTCGAGAATCAGCACTTCGGGATCGTGGATGAGTGCGGCGGCCAGTCCGGTTCGTTGTTTGTACCCTTTACTAAGCTGCGCGATTTTCTTATTGGCTTCCTGCCTTAGCCCGACCATATCAATAACCTCTTCGATGCGTTCGCTGAGTCGCGGTACCCGATGTATGTTTCCTGCGAACTGCAGGTACTCACGCACATACATATCGGTGTACAGCGGATTCGATTCGGGCAGATACCCGATGCGCGATTTTGCCTTCAGGGTATCGGGCCATACGGGTTGCCCGCAGACGCTTACCTCGCCGCCATCGGGATTGAGGTAACCGGTAATCATTTTGAAGGTGGTGCTTTTGCCGGCTCCGTTGGGTCCCAGAAACCCAACCACTTCGCCTTTACCGATGGAAAAAGAAATCCGGTTGACCGCCACCTGCGGGCCATAATTTTTCAGGAGTGCGTTAACCGCTATTGACATGGTACCGTGCTGTTAGCGTTTGATCCGGAGTGCGATCAGGATGCGGGAGGTGCCGGCGGATTGCCGCGACCCTGCGGATTGTTGCCCCCTCTGCCCTGCTGCTGCGGAGGTCGTTGTTGCGGGCCGCGGGGATTGTTGCCCCGGCCGGGCCTTGGGCCATTGCCGGACTGCGGACGGTTTTGCTGCTGCCTTGCCGGATTGCCGGCATTCCCTCCGGGCTGGCCACCGCGTTGTTGTTGTCCGCCACGGTTATCGCCGCGTTGGGGTCTGTTCTGCTGCTGCCGGCCCTGATCATTATCGCGGCCTCTGCGTTTGCGGCTCACCTTCTCAAGGCTCTTGAGGCTGATTTGTCCGACTACATCGGCATAGGTAGGTTCAACTTCCACGGGCTTTTTGCTTTGCACTTCCACGGCCTCCAGTTCTTCAGGCTTGATGCCCTGCTGGTTGAGCGCTTTTATCTTGCGCACCCGCTCGATGGTGAGCGGATATTGCTTGGTGCTTTCGGGAAGGCTGTACCACATCAGGTTGCGGAAAATATCCTTCTTCACCAGAAAGGCGCGGCTGCGGGCCACTTCGATGGTATCGCAGTCGTCGGGGAAATTTTGCAAAGCGTCGAGATAAGTATCGAGTTCGTAGTTGAGGCAGCATTTGAGGCGGCCGCACTGCCCGCTGAGTTTGGTCTGGTTGATGCTGAGGTTCTGGTAACGGGCCGCGTTGGTGTTCACACTCTTGAAATCGCTGAGCCAGGTGCTGCAGCAGAGTTCGCGGCCGCAACTGCCGATACCGCCCACTTTTCCGGCTTCCTGCCTTGCCCCGATCTGTTTCATCTCCACTTTTACCTTGAACTCGTTCGCATACACTTTGATGAGTTCACGGAAATCCACCCGTTCGTCGGCAATATAGAAGAAGGTGGCTTTGCGTCCGTCGGCCTGCACTTCCACTTCGGCCACTTTCATGTTGAGGTTGAGCTGCCGGGCGATGGCGCGGCTGCGGATCATCACCGATTTTTCGCGGGCCTTCGACTCGCGCAGTTTGCTGATATCGGTATCGTTGGCCTTGCGGAGGATTTTCTTGATATCGGCACTGTCTTCGCGCACGTTGTTTTTCTTCTGTTGAAGACGCACCAGTTCGCCGGTAAGGCTTACGGCACCCACATCAAATCCGTTCACCCCTTCCACGGCCACCCAGTCGCCTTTTTCGTAAAGGGTGTATCCGGTATTGCGGAAATAATCTTTGCGGCTGCCGTTGTTGAAGCTCACTTCCACCACACGGCAACTGCTTTCGGGGTCGCTGAAGGGCAGGTTGGCCAGCCAGTCGTAAACATTCATACGGTTGCAACTGCCGCTGGAGCAGGCACCCTTGTTTCCGCATCCACCCGCTGTACCGCAACTTCCGCAACCCATAGTGGTATTGTTATGTCGTGTTTTGATGATTTCCCGGCAAGTTATCAGCAATGGAAATTTCCCGAATGGCTGATTACCGCTAACCGGTATGGGTGTTGGGGAGAACAGACCCGCGGAACTGCGGGCGATGGAAAAATTATGATGTTCCGGGGGGCTACATGAAACCCAACCCGTCTGTTTCACTCCGATTCAGAGAACAGGTCTCCAAGCGAATCCTGCAGGCAATTTTCCCAACCGGCGAACGGCCTTACCTCATGCTGAACCGGTGTTGGCCGGAACAGCGGGAACTTCGGCATCGCCCCTCATTCTCCTAACGCTCAATGCAACAAAATTAGTGAATTGTTCCTAATAATATGGTGCAATTTGATGGTCAGGGCCTGAAAGAGCATTTTGGCATTGGCATTTCGTTCGATGTAATAATCGGCGCGGCCCAGTTCGCCGATGATGGCTTCCTGCTGGTAGAACCCGCATAGTTTGTTGACGCGGGCGGCAAAGTCAAGTTCATCGGGCAGTGCGTGCGCGGGTACGTTGTTTTGGATGCGCATTGAAATTTCGAGCAGGTGCATGAAGTAGCGCAGAAACTGCTTTTGTTTTTCGCGGCCGGTTTTGGCTATTTCATCCACCCATTTCACCTGTGCGGTAAGTTTGGCCGTTACAATCAGGTTGAGCCAGTCGCGCAGCACGGGTTGCCAGTTTTCTTCGCTGCCGCCGGCCAGTTGCAGGGCTTCGCGGAAATTCCCTTCGGCGATGGCGGCAATCTGCCGGGCCTTTTCCGGGCTCTGTCCATGCTTTTGCTCAAGAGCTGCGGCAAGGTCGGAAGCATCTATGGGTGGAATACGCACCAGTTGCGTTCGTGAAAGGATGGTGGGCAGGATTTGTGCATCGTTTTCGGCAACCAGCAAAAACAGGGTATTGGGCGGCGGCTCCTCAATGAGTTTGAGCAGGCGGTTGCCGTTTTTGGTGAGGTATTCCGGCATCCAGAGAATCAGCACCTTGTACGGGCTTTCGAAGCTTTTCAGCGAAAGTTTGCGAACGATATCCTCGCATTCATCGGTAGATAGATTCCCCTGCCGGTTTTCGGCTTCTATATATTGCAACCAGTCGTACACATTGCCGTAGGGATTTTCGGCCATGAATTCCCGCCATTGGGTGATGTAGGTGGCGGTCATAGCTTTTTCTCCTTTTTTACCGACGATGGTTGGAATGGAAAAATGCACATCGGGGTGGGCCAGCTTTGCGCACTTGATGCAGGCGGGGCAGTTGCCGCAGGAATCGGTGGCTTTTTTTTTCGGGGCTTCTGGCTCGTCAAAGAGTCCGGGTAATGCAGGTACCGCTTTGGCGAAGGGGGAGTTTTTCTCGCAAACGATGTATTGGGCGAACGCCATGGCCAGGGGCAGGGCGCCCGAACCTTCCTGACCCAGAAAAAGCAAGGCATGGCTGATGCGGTTCATCTGCGCCAGTTGTACCAGCTTCTGCTTTACGGCGTCCTGACCCACGATATCGGTGAAGGGCATGAGGGCAAAGTAACAAAAATTACCAAGGAGGTGTTGACGCTGTTTTGCAAGGCCCAGACCAAACCTTTTACACAGAAAATACCACCCCGCCTATCTTTGTACAAAACCCAAAAACAGACATGGAATTCAGAACCGAAAAAGATACGATGGGCGAGGTACAGGTGCCCGCAGGTGCCTATTACGGCGCACAGACCCAGCGCAGCATCGACAACTTCCGGATTGCGCAGGACATCAACCGCATGCCCCGCGAAATCATCGACGCCTTCGCTTACCTGAAAAAGGCTGCAGCCATCACCAACTGCGAGGCGGGCGTATTGACGAAGGAAAAATGCGACCTCATCGGGCAGGTTTGCGATGAAATCCTTTCGGGTTCCCTCTATGAATATTTTCCCCTGGTGGTCTGGCAAACCGGCAGCGGCACGCAGAGCAATATGAATGTGAACGAAGTGATCGCCTACCGCGGACATGTGCTTCGAGGAGGACAACTCAGCGATGCGCAGAAGTTCCTGCACCCCAACGATGATGTGAACAAATCACAGAGCAGCAACGATACGTTTCCCACAGCCATGCACATTGCCGCCTACAAGGCGCTGGTGGAATGCACGATTCCCGGAATCGAAAAACTGCGCGACACCCTCGCCGCCAAAAGCCGCGCCTTCATGCAGGTGGTGAAGATCGGACGGACGCATTTCATGGATGCCACGCCGCTTACTGTAGGTCAGGAGTTCAGCGGTTACGTGAGCCAGCTCGACCATGGCCTCAAAGCCATCCGCAACTCACTGCCCCACCTCAGTGAACTGGCGCTGGGCGGTACCGCCGTCGGCACTGGTATCAACACGCCTCCCGGTTACAGCCAGAACGTGGCGGGACATATCGCCGCACTCACAGGCCTCCCGTTTGTAACCGCTGAAAACAAATTCGAAGCACTGGCCGCGCACGACGCCATTGTGGAAGCCCACGGGGCATTGAAGCGGGTGGCCGTGAGCCTGATGAAAATCGCCAACGACGTCCGCATGCTGTCCAGCGGCCCGCGCAGCGGAATCGGAGAGCTCTTCATTCCCGACAACGAGCCCGGTTCCTCCATCATGCCCGGAAAAGTGAACCCCACCCAATGCGAAGCGCTCACCATGATTGCCGCGCAGGTCATGGGCAACGATGTGGCCATCGGCATCGGCGGCAGCAACGGGCACTTCGAACTGAATGTGTACAAACCGGTGATGATCTACAACTTCCTGCATAGCGCCCGCCTTATCGGGGAGGGTTGCGTTTCCTTCAACGACAAATGCGCCACCGGCATCGAGCCTATCGAAGCCAATATCCGCAAGCATGTCGACAACTCGCTGATGCTGGTGACGGCCCTCAATACCAAAATCGGTTATTACAAAGCAGCTGAAATCGCACAGAAGGCGCATAAGGAAGGAACCACACTGAAAGAGATGGCGGTGAAGCTGGGCTATGTGAGCGCGGAAGATTTCGACAGCTGGGTGGTACCTTCCGCTATGGTGGGTGATCTGTCCTCCCGATGAGAAAGACCGTTGCAATTTTGATTGATCGCAGGATTGACTTAACTTACCAATCAGTATTACGATTCATCCTTCACTCCAAACCATTACCATGAAAAAAATTATGCTCGCCGTGCTGGTTGCGGCTTCTTTCGTTGCCTGCAAAAAAGACAGCACACCCGCCCCCACCTGTACGCTCACGGAAACCTCCATTCAGGCCACGTATAAAATCGAGTCGTACAAGGATGCGTCGAACACCGACCTGTTTATCGCATTTCCAGCCTGCATCAAGGACGACACCTATCAGTTTGCCGCAAATGGCGTCTTTACCTTTACCGATGCGGGTACTACCTGCACTGCAACTCCGCCCGGCCCCAATCAAAACAGCTGGGCGCTTACTACCAACAATACCATTCTGAGTCTCGATATCCAGAATTCCAACTTCCCCGAACCGATTGCCGGCGATTTCAAAGTAGAAAGCTTTGACTGTACCCGGCTGGTGGTTTCAATCACCCCCGGATTCAGTACCAATGGTAAGGAGACGATAACATTCCTGAAGCAATAAGAAAGCCATGGCTACGGAGGGCGTTAAATCATCCGGTCCCGTTTCATAAGGTGAAACGGGACTTTGATTTATTGTACCTGCACATCATCGTTCACCAGCGCGCTGGTTTCAACGGTAGGACCTGTCCCGCTATTTTGATGTGCGGCGAAAAAGCGTTTCTGGAAAAAAATCAGGATGAACACGCCGGTGGATATGGATGCATCGGCCAGGTTGAAGATGGGCCGGAAAAATTCAAAATCCTCTCCGCCCCAAAGCGGCACCCAGGACGGAAAATGTCCCGTGATCATCGGGAAATAAAACATGTCGACCACCTTTCCGTGCAGAAAACCGGCATACCCTTTTTCGGGAAACATACGGGCCACCTGCATGCTGCCGGGAATACTCTCCTCGAAAAGCATTCCGTAGAACATGCTGTCGATCAGATTGCCCAGCGCTCCGGCAAAAATGAGTGAGGCGCATACGATATAACCGGGGTGGTACTTTTTTTTGATGATGCTGTTGAGGTACCATACACCGAAGAGCACAGCCAGCAAGCGAAACAGGGTCAGTAACAATTTTCCGGCATCGCCACCGAATTTCCAGCCATAGGCCATGCCTTCGTTTTCCACGAAGTGAAGACGTGCCCAGTCAGGTATCATCACATAGCTTTCGTTGATGTGGAAATGGGTCTTCACATAAATCTTCAGCAACTGGTCGGCGATAACCACCAGCAGGATCAACCCGACAACCGTTCTTGCCTTCATCATGGCGTCAAAGATAATTGATACCGATTGGATAGCTATAATGGCCCAATACCGATTCGATATTTCTAATGGGGCAATTTCATTAGCCCAAACAGGGAGCACACCGGCATTAAACGGGGAAATTCTTGAGTTGAATTATATGTTATATTATTATATTTTTATACGGCAGGGCTGCAGTACAGGCGGCTCAACCGGTGAACTTGTACCCGATTCCCCGAACCGAATGGAAGTAACGGGCCTTGCGCCGGTCTTCTTCGAAATAACGCCGGAAATTGAGGATGAAATTATCGATGGTTCTTGTGGTCGGATACACATTGTACCCCCAGACCGTCTGCAGGATTTTTTCACGGGGCACCACTTCATTGCGGTGGTCGATCAGCAGTTTGAGCAGCATGGCTTCCTTCCTGGAAAGGGCGATTTTTTTCCCGCGGGCGTCCACCGCTTCCAGCGCCTTGAAGTCGATGGTATTTTTTCCGAAGGTATATTGATGCTCGCTGATCGCGTTCGCTGGCTGCCTAACGCTTTTCTGCAACAGCTTCTTCACCCGCAGCAGCAGCTCTTCCAGATTGAAGGGCTTGGCCATATAATCGTCGGCACCGGTTTTGAGGCCAAGCACCCGGTCGGCGCTGCTGCCCTTTGCACTGAGCATAAGTATGGGAAGCTCGATCTGCTGAAGACGGATGGTTTCACAAACGCTGATGCCGTCGAGTTCGGGCAGCATGACATCCAGAATCATAAGGTCGAAATGTTCCTTCTGCACCGCGTCCAGCGCATCGGCCCCGTCATAGACGCCGGTTACGCCGTAACCCTCCAGTTCCAGGTTGAGCTTGAGGGCCTCATGCAGGTTCTCCTCGTCTTCCACCAGCAAGATTGATGCGCTGAATTTTTTCATACCGTTCGGTTGAATTCCATCACCATCCTGCACCCGCTACCGGGATTATCGGTCGCCCGGATGCTTGCATGATGATAGCGGGCGATTTTCCGGGTAAGATAAAGGCCGATACCGGTTCCGCCGGCGTGTTTAGTGGCGGCACCGGAACTGCGGTAATATTTCCGGAACACTTTTTTCTTTTCGCTGTCGGCAATGCCTTCCCCCCCGTCAATCACTTCGAGGGTACAAACAGCCTGCGTTGAGCGGAGGTTCACCCGCACAGGCGATTTTTTCGGCGAGTATTTGATGGCGTTGTCAAGCAGGTTGCTAATGGCCAGTTGCAGCAGAAGCCTGTCGCCGTTCAGCCGGACCGATGCCGCCAGATCGGCTTCGATAGTTCGGGATGGGAAGCGCATGCTGAAATCGCCGATGACATCGCTGACCAGTTCGCTGAAGTCGATGGTTTCCCGGGCCGGCACATAGCCGCCCGCTTCGAGCTGAAAAGCCAGAAGCAGGTTGTTGCAGAGGGTATTCAGGCGGTTGGCTTCATGCAAACTGGTACGGATGAGTTTATGCCGCTGTTCCTCATCAAGGTTTCTTTTCTGCAGGGTTTCCAGATTGATCTGGGTAACGGCCAGCGGCGTCTTGAGTTCATGGGTTATGGCCATCATCAGATGTTCGCGCTGTTTGCCCGCGTTGATTTCCCTGCGAACAGCACGGTACACAAACCAGGCACCACCGACAATGAACAACAAGAATGTGGCGCCCTCACCCACATACTGCAGGTATTTTCTGCGTTCGTATGCACGGATTGCCCGTACATCCTCCTGCGTCGGTTGCACCGAACCGGGTTGGCGGAGTTTCATATTGGCCATATCGCTGTTCTGCCGGGTGAGCGCGATGAACCACCATACGAGTGCGGCGAACACATAGGCAACCAGCACCCAGTAAATCAGAAACAGGGGCTGAAAGCGTCGGATCCTATGGCGTTGCAGCGAAACAGGCATGGTTGCAGAAAGTTGAAGCCAGGCTTAGGAAAGCTGAACAAAATCAGGGATGTGCCTTTTCCACGCGGATACCGGCACTCATGATGGCCGACAGGTTTTGGTCGCGCATGATCTGGGCCAGCGAAAAACGGTAACACCCTTTTTTTGCAAGGGTAACCGGGCCGGGCGTAAGCGGCTTGCGGACCTCCCAGATATCGTCCATGCCGCTGCCTTCCCATCCGCCGGCATCGCTGCCAAGGCGGAGTTCGACCCGCTCATAACGCATGCTGTCACCGGGAAAAGCCGTTCCCACCCTGAGCCAGATATTGTTATAGCGGTAGGCGGATGTATGGCGCAACACCGCATAAATACGATATTGAACAGCCGTGTCGGTAATCTCAAACTCATATTCGGGGGCGAACCCGGAATTCCAGGCATAACCGGGAATGGGCACATTCTTCTCATACACATCCAGATGGCGGCAGGAACCCAGCAAGAGCAGAAGGATAAGCGCGTTGAAGATCGGTTTCGGCATACCTGAAAAATTTATCATCGTCGGGAACGCTGAATTAGGTAAGGGTTACAACACATTCAATACCTGCTCCTTGGCTTTTTCCAGTTCGTCTTTCATAGCCACCACGCATTTCTGGATATCGGCATCATAGGCCTTGCTGCCTGTGGTATTGATTTCGCGCCCCATTTCCTGGAGGATGAACGAGAGTTTCTTTCCCTTCGATTCGTCGTTGTTGCCCAGCAATTCCTTAAAATATCCGCAATGCTGCCTCAGCCTTACCTGCTCCTCGTGGATATCGATCTTCTCCATATAATAGATCAGCTCCTGCTCGAGGCGGTTGGCATCGTAGTTTTCGGCTCCAACATATTTCTGAAGCAGTTGCATGATCTCATCACGGATGCGGGTGATGCGGTTGGGCTCTAGGCGGAGGATCTCTTCTTCCTGCGCATGGATATTGTTCACCCGCTGCAACAGGTCCTTTTCCAGGACGGCCCCTTCTTCGCTGCGGTGACGGTTCAGTTCATCAAGCGCATTCCTTAAAACCTGGCTGAATTTCCGGTACTCCGCATCGTCGAGCATGTCGGTAGCCGGAGTGACCACTTCGGGTAGGCGCAGCAGCGAGCTGAGCACAGCGTTTGTATCGATATTGAGTTCGGTGGCCAGATCGGTAAGCTGGCGGTAATAGGTGCGGATCAGATCGGTATTGATATTGACGGGTCGGAAGGTGCCGTTCTGTTTGATGGAGATGTTACATTCGATGCTGCCGCGCAGCAGCCGTTCCTGGATCTGGTTGCGGATTTCAAATTCATAGGGCTTCAGCAGAGGAGGCAGGCGCAGTTGCACTTCGAGCTGCTTTCCGTTGAGCGATTTGATTTCGACGAGATAGGTCTTGTCGCCGATGGTCTGTTCCGCCCTTCCGAAACCGGTCATTGATTTTAGCATGGTGTTGCAAAAATACATGCTTCATTTCCGATAATGGCAACAATTACGACATCCGCTCATGCTTCTTCGGAAAGAAAACGCCGGTAACATTCCCTGCGGCTCAGGATGCGCATATCGCCGGGCTGCATGCCATCAAGGGTGCAGTCTTCAATCCGGTAACGGAGCAGCCGGAGCGTGGGGAGTCCCACCGCAGCCGTCATCTTCCGCACCTGCCGGTTCTTTCCCTCCGTTACAATAATCCGGATCCAGGTATCAGGTACCGACTGCCTGAAGCGGATAGGCGGATTCCGCGGCGGAATCGGTATTGGTGTTTCCAGCAGGGATGCCGAGCAGGGACGTGTTTTGAATTTTTTCCCATCAACCGTGATTGTTGGTCCGTTGCACAAACGATGCAGGGCGTCTTCGGTAACAGCACCTTCCACCTGCACCCAGTATTCGCGGGCATGCATCCGTGAGGGATGCAGCAGGCGGCTGTTGAGCGCACCGTCGTTGGTCAGCAGCAACAGGCCTTCACTGTCGGCATCAAGCCGGCCGACGGAATACACATCGCGCGGAACAGAAAAAAAATCGTTGAGGCAGGGGCGTCCCGGTTCGGATGAAAACTGACAAAGCACCTGAAAGGGTTTGTATACCACCGCATAAAAGTAAGAAGCCTGCATACCGGTTCGGCAGTTGCGTGTGAGGAAGCTGGTAGGTTTTGAAAATAAAAAAGCCCGGTAAAAAATTACCCGGCTTTAAAACTTGAATGGGTTAGTAAGTACAGGAACGATTAATTCCTTCACAATATTAAAAACATTTTTCGCTTTGGTAAAAAAAATTTTTCAGAAATTTTATACACATTTTATTTTTCGCTGTGGAAAAGGGAACGGGAACGGCAGAGTCTTCACTGCTGTGAAAACAAAAAACAAACGCCTTCCCGAAATATCAACGGCGGCTTCATGCTGAAACCCTCACCTGAAGCGGATTTCAGCAACCATCTTTTTTTCATGCCAGTCAAAATCAGATGCGCTTGCCTGCATTCAATGAAAGGATGACCGCAATAACCCATGAAGAAACAGCGTAAAAAAAATTTTCCGCATCGGGTTGTAAAAGGCCATCCATGCGGTTATTTCGCTGAAAAAGCAAAGCACAGTACCTTTAGAAAAAAACAGATGACTTTTCCCGCACCGGTTCCTTTACGATGGATCGCCGAATTCATCAACGCCGAATTGATCGGTGCCGCAGATGCTTCAGCCACCGGAATCAACGAGATCCACAATGTACAGCCCGGCGATCTGGTTTTTGTCGATCATCCTAAGTACTATGAGAAATGCCTGCAGAGTTCGGCAAGCTTCATCATCATCAACCAAAAGACAACGGTACCCGAAGGCAAAGCCTTATTGCTTACGCCCGAACCTTTTGACGCTTATGCGAAACTGGTCAACCACTTCTATCCCTTCCAGCCGCCGAAAGGTGAACTGAGCCCTACCGCTGTCATCGGCGAAAACACCGTCATTTTTCCCGGAGCCTATATCGGTCATGGCGTGCACATCGGCAATAATTGCATCATTCATCCGCAGGTGACCATTCTCGACAATTGTATCCTCGGCAACGACGTAGTGATCCAGGCGGGAACCACCATCGGCAGCGATGCTTTTTACTATAACAGCAAAATGAACCGCGAATACCGGTACCGGAAAATGCCCAGTTGCGGACGCGTGGTAATCGGCAATCAGGTGGAAATCGGCGCCGGATGCACCATCGACCGGGGCGTAAGCAGCGATACCGTCATCGGCGACGGTACCAAGCTCGACAACCAGATCCATATCGGTCACGATACCGTCATCGGCCGCAACTGCCTCTTTGCCGCACAGGTGGTGGTGGCCGGTTGCGTGCATATCGAAGACGGGGTGACGCTATGGGGTCAGGTGGTGGTGAACAAAACGCTGACCATCGGCGCCAACGCGGTGGTTCTGGGCAAAGGAGGTGTTGTGGGTTCTCTGGAAGGCAACAAAACCTACTGGGGTACCCCTGCGCAGGATGCATCACTGGCCAGGAGGGAACTGGTTTGGATCAGGCGCATTCCCGAAATTTGGGAAAAGGTAATGGGCAGGAATAAATAATCCGGTCAGAAGGATTTGATCAATTGCCCGATGGACATTTGTAACTGACGATATTGAAGGAGAGTCCGATTTCCGCCATCATGTACTGGTCTTTCTGTTTGCTCCAGCCCCGCTGTTTTCCTTCCAGCCCTATGGGTGTTCCCTTTTCATAGCTGCGGTCCTGCATGATGCCGGCCACACTCAACTGTCCGTTGGGAAGCCGGTCGAAATTGTTGATGCCCGCATAGGTGGAGCTCACGTCGTCGAGGTAATCGGTATTGGTAAGACGGTTCGATACCTGCACGCTGAAGTTGAGGCGGTCGCTGATATTGTATTTGATACCGAAGCCGATGGGAATGCAAAGCGCCATGCTGCTGTAGGGTTTTCTTCCCTCATAACCCTTGTTCTGCCCTTCGGTGCCCAGCGGACGCAGGTAGATTTTCTCATCATTCAGGAAGGCATAGGGGTTATAACTGAATACACCCATACCCAGCGACAGAAAGGGGGTGAACTTATAATTTGGATGATTGGGAATGAACTGGAAGAAATTGAAATCGCCGTGTACGGCAAATTCCCAGATATCGGAATTGAAACTGAGGTTGCGCCGCTGCTGATAGGTGTTCTTGCTGTACACATCGCTGTAGCCCAGCTGCGCATAGTGGGCGCTGATCCGAAGTGCCAGATAATTATTGAACTGCTTTCGGTAGAAAATACCCAGTGCCGGTTTGGGGCGGTTCAGCCCCGTACGGGTGTTCAGATCGCCGAAATAATGTGCAATACCCCCGGTAATGCCGAACTCCCCCTGAAGCTCGTTGCCGTCGAATCCGCGTTGTGCCTGCAGGGACATGTGGAATGCAGGGAGGAAAAGGAAAACGAGAACGATTTTTTTCATCGGAAGCATAAGAACGGGTTTGATGAAGATAAACCGGGAAAGGGTTTCCTGATGGTTTCCGTTCCACGGTTGCGGTAAAATTAATCAATTGACCACTAAAAATTTCACAAAGCTCCTATTCGGCAGCGCGGTAATTCTTTACCGGGCACCAATGTTTACATGGAACATTTTGTAAGATTATACCGGCTTACCAGAAAATCTTCGAGGCGAATTAAGAGGGTGTATTGGTTTTCTGCACGTTGCAGGTTCTGCCCCTCATAATCGGTTCGGTAATAGGCATCACCGTTCAGATGATCGGTCAGAAAGCGCAGGCTTTGCATACAGGCAAGCAGCAGTCCGCTGTAATCGAAATACCTGCGTTCTTCATCGGAGAAATGGTCGTACACCTGTTCGAGATATCCTTCGCGGAGTGCCTGATAATGGCCGGGGCGGATCTGCAGGTCGGAACAATCAACAGCGTTTTCATCCCGGTCGGGCGCCAGGCTTCTCACCATATCACCGAAATCGCTGAAAAAATAACCGGGCATCACTGTGTCCAGATCCACTGGAGTTATTACCGAACCGGTTATGCTGTCGAAAAGGATATTGCTGATCTTGGCATCGTGGTGCATGATATAGCGACGGAAATGAGGGTCTTCGGCAACAAGCTTGCGGTAAAAATCCAGCAACGGGGTGTATGCTTCCAGTTTTTGCAGCAGGTGCAATGAAGAATTGAGGCGGAAAGGCGTGGCTTGTTTCACGGCAGTTTCCAGTTGCCGGAACCGCAATGCCAGGTCATGAAATCCGGGCAGCACCGGTTGCAGTTTTTTCGGATCGGCCTGCAGCAGATCGGCGCTGAACCGTCCGAAAGCGCCTGCCATCGCATAGGCCCGGCCGGAATCTTCCACCGAAGAACAGGTTATGGAGTTTTCAACCCAGGCATAGATCCGCCAGGGATCTTGTCCTGTACCTTCAACGAAAAGATCATGGCCGGAAGGAGCAACAATGATTTCCGGAATTTGAAAACGGCTTCGGGCTTTAAGCAAGGATTGGGCAACGAAATGGTAATTCCGATGCAGGATCTGCGGTTCGGGAAATACCGAAGTATTCACCTGTTGTAATGCATAGGCTTTGCCGGTTAGTGCATCCTTCAATTTGTAGGTCCGGTGAATCAACCCCGAGCCCACCGCTTCGATGCTACCGGAAAATCCGGGCAAAAAATACCGGCCGATCTGTTGCAGCGCTTCGGAATTCATGGCAGGTATCAATAATCGGATTGAAACGCAAAACGGTTTTTGGCCTGCATCCATTTGCCGTTGGTGAAGTCGGGGAAGTCGACCGTCTGATTGCCCAGTTGGATGCTTTGTTCGCTCAGCGGTGTGATTGCACTCCAGGCAGCGGCATCATATACATCCATCGGCGGTGGTGTTTTTCGTTTTACCGATTCAATAAAAGCGTGCAGCACGAAAAAGTCCATGCCGCCATGTCCCGCTCCCCGGGCATCGCTTCCCCACCGCTTCCAGAGCGGATGATCGTAGGCATCCAGCATCGGTTGCGCCTCCTCCCACTGATGCGGTTTCGACCGGCCTTCGATATAAACCGAGCGGTTGATTTCCATCCATAAGCCCTGCGTTCCCTGCACCCGGAAGCCCAGCGAATAAGGACGGGGCAGGCTCGTGTCATGTTGCAGGAGAATCGTTTCTCCGTTGCTGGTGCTGATGGAGGTGGTGACCACATCACCGAGCTTGAACTGTACCGATGCATTGGGATGCGCTGCTCCGCCTTTCTTCACCACATACTCATGCAGGCCCCTCGACTTGGAGGCATAGGAGCAAAGTCCGGTAAACCGGTTGCCCTTGTTGATGTTGAGCATCTGGGCCAGCGGGCCGATGCCGTGTGTGGGATAGAGATCGCCGTTGCGGTAAACGCTGTGTCTGGTGCGCCATTTCGCTTCTGAAAAGCCTTTGTCCCCGAATTCCACACCGCTGTCGTAGGGCGTCTTACCATCGTTGAACTTGACCCCGCGCAGATCGTGCTGATAGCCGCCCTGCAGATGGATGAGCTCGCCGAAAATGCCCTGCCGCACCATATTCAGTACGGCCATCACATCGCGGCGGTAACAGACATTTTCCAGCATCATCAGATGTCCTTTATAGTGCTCGGCCGTTTCCACCACCTTCCAGTGCTCTTCAAGCGTGGTGCCCAACACCACTTCGGTGCCCACATATTTACCGGCTTCAAGGGCCGCAATGCACATGGGGGCATGCCATTCCCAGGGCGTGGCAATGATGACCGCTTCGATTTCGGGCAGGGCCAGCAGCGCCTCATAAGCAACATCACTTCCCGTGAATACCCGAGGCTGTGTTTTGCCTGCAGCGGCAAATAATTTCTTTGCAGCTGTGAGCATCCCTTCGTCGATATCGCAAACAGCAACAACCTGCACATCGTCTCGGCGCAACAGCATCTCAATATGGTCCTGTCCGCGCAGCCCGGTACCGATAATACCCAGTTTCACCGTCCGGTTGTCCATCGCCTTCAGCGTTCCGGAGGGCAGTAATGCGAATCCTGCACCGGCTATACCCGCCTGCCGGATGAATCGTCTTCTTTTCATGTGGGATTGTTTATTTTTTCAATAATGATCTGGAATATCTAAGTCAGGTTTTTCGGTTAGCGTCTTTGTTCACTATGGGCATTTCACGGGAATCCGTTTTCGTTTATGGTCACCCGTTATATCCCGCCCTTTTTCATGATTGACCGGTCAACCCTGCTTACCTTGCAAAATACCGCGGAATATCGGGTTTGCCCCGTGGGTAATTCGGGCAACCTGTCACAAAAAAACTATTTTTGCCCCGCTAAAAAAACCGACATGAGCAAGGGACCCGTTTCAGCCTTCATGGAAAAACATTACCGGCACTTCAATGCCGCAGCCATGATGGATGCCGCCAAAGGCTATGTAACCCATCTTGAAGAGGGGGGAAAGATGATGGTGACCCTTGCCGGCGCCATGAGTACGGCCGAACTGGGCATCAGCCTGGCGGAAATGATCCGGCAGGATAAGGTTGCCATCATCAGTTGTACCGGTGCCAATCTTGAGGAAGACATCATGAACCTGGTGGCGCATAGCCATTACAAGCGGGTGCCGCATTACCGCGATCTCAGTCCAAAGGACGAATGGGACCTGCTCGAAAACCATTACAACCGGGTAACCGATACCTGCATTCCCGAAGAGGAAGCCTTCCGCAGGCTGCAGCAGCATATCCATGCCATCTGGAAAGCGGCCGATGAGAACGGGGAGCGTTTCTTTCCCCATGAGTTCATGTACCGGATGCTGCTCAGCGGCGTGCTGGAACAGTACTATGAAATAGACCCGAAGAACAGCTGGATGCTGGCTGCCGCCCAAAAGAATATTCCCATCGTCGTACCCGGCTGGGAAGACAGCACCATGGGCAATATTTTCGCCAGCTATGTGATCAAGGGCGAACTCAAAGCCGCTACCATGAAAAGCGGTATCGAGTATATGGTCTGGCTGGCCGACTGGTACCGGAAAAACTCTTCGGGAAAAGGGGTAGGGTTCTTCCAGATTGGCGGCGGCATTGCCGGCGATTTTCCCATTTGCGTGGTGCCGATGATGTACCAGGATCTGGAATGGCAGGATGTTCCGTTCTGGAGTTATTTCTGCCAGATCAGCGACAGTACCACATCATACGGATCGTATAGCGGAGCGGTTCCCAATGAAAAAATCACCTGGGGCAAGCTCGATATCCATACCCCGAAATTCATCATTGAAAGCGATGCCACGATTGTAGCGCCACTGCTGTTTGCCTGGATCCTGGGCTGGTAAAAAATCCGGTTTATATAAGAAGCTCATCAATACACGGTGAAGGGTAATACCGTCTGTTGTCCCTTCGCCTGTTCCAGAACGAGGCGGTAAGTACCCGATGATAACTTTTGCTTCGGGGTAAGTTCGATTGTGGATCGGTTCCCGTCCAGGTTCAGTTCGCGAACCAGCATGCGTTGGCCAATACTGTTATAGATGATGCAGCTGATGTGTTGCGCCGGCCATCCTCCAATCAGCAGCCGTACCGTATTGCCCTGCACCGGATTGGGTGAAATGATGCTGTAGGGTTTTCCGTTGCAGGCTTCTCCGTGCACCACTGGCGAATAGAATACCGCACCATCAATACCCATTCCTTTCACGCGGAAAAAGTTGAGTCCGGATGCGGCAGCCTGATCATCCGTCCACACATAAGTTGCATTGCTGCCTCTGGTTGGGATGAACACAAGGGTATTGAAGTGAATGCCGTCGGCGGATCCTTCAAGCGTATAGCCGCGCATTTGTGATTCGGCACCGGTTTGCCAGCTGAATGAAGTATTCCCATTGCGACAGCCTGCCTGCAGGGAAAGGTCGCGCACCGGCAATACGGCGGCGGGAACAAACACGATGCGGAAGCGGTTGATTGAAGCACTGCCCGGGTCGGTAGTTACGGTAAATCTGATCTGTGCGGTATCTCTCAGGTTCAGTGCACGACGCTCATGCAGATAGGTGTCTTCAAAAAAAGCGGACAGTCCCAGGGGAACGGACAGTGCTTCAGGAACAAATTCAATGAGGTAATTCTTCTGGCGCAGGTTCCAGACCTGATAGAACAACGTATCGCCGGATCCGGCAATTTCTTTTCTGCGCTCAATGGAGAGCCGGGTGGAGTCAGTGTACGAAGCGATGTTCTCGTAGAAGTTGTTGATTTTTCTTGCGTCCTCATCTTCCAAAGCATTGTTTCCGTTTTCGGCAAAGGTGATCAGGTTGCCATCGAGCGGAGCCTGTTCAGCGTTTTGACCTATTCCGTAAAGCGTAAGCCTTAGTTTGCCCACATCGCCCGTGGGCCTGAATACGTAAGGGGTATTTCCCACATCGGCAATCTTGTCTTTTTCTGCAATGCCAATCGAGCCACCGGGATTGAATTTGACCATAAAAGCCGCGCCCGAAGGGATGACGCCCGTATTGGTGATAAGCGACGAGCCTCCGTAGACCTCGATATTCTTGTCATAGACAGTTCCGTTCCAACTGAACGTCACGAAAGCGCCAACACCATTACTGCCAGCCAGATTGGGATCCCAGAGATAATAGGCGTTATTACCACCTATTCCGCCGATTACTCCTGAACGCGAGAGGCTGTTGAAGTTGATGGCAGAAGGGTAAGGATTTCCGAGAATGGTGAAACCGCCTGCCGGGCTGGTTACCGCAGGCTGGGTTCCGAAGCGGACCGTACCCGTGGGTCGCAATACGGTGGCGTCGGGTACTGTGGAAGGCGAGGAATTGGGCAGATTGATGGCCCTTGAACCGCGCACAAAGACCATGTAGCCTGGCCGCGAGGTGACTATTTCGGTATTGGTAGCAGGAGGAATCACATTCCATGAAGTGCCACTGTATCCGAAAATGGAGGCATTGAAAGGACCCTGGTCGAAGCCCTGGGCTGTTGTTCGTGTACTGCCCCCCGTTATATGGGTGCCGTAACCGGGATTGGGATTCTGGGCCCAGTTGCCGTTGGTATTTTCCTGCCAGGCCTGGTTGATTGTTTGTTGTCCGGCTGAAATGGGCGCAGTAAGCAGACGCCAGGCGCGTCTTGCGGGAATGTATCGCTCCACCACAAATCGTCCTGAGAGGGTGTTGCCGCTGTTGGCATTGTTGTTGGTGATGTCGGCAACACGTGCCGTTCCGCCCGCATTGGATACCAGGGTGATGTTATTGCCTGAATTGATGGTGCGGTTGCTGACATTGCCGAAAGAGAGGTTTCCCAGTATACGCAGGGTATCGCCGGAAGCGGAAGACACATTCACATTGTTCGACGCAATCAGGTTGCGCAGGTTTCGGCCTGCAAAGTTTGAACCGGAAATCGTTTGGTCCGCGCTTCCATTAAGCTCGATGGTTCCGTTGTCGGCAATGATGTTCGATGCTGCCGACAGGGTTCCGCTTATCTGCATGGTCGCATTTTGTATAGTAAGGGTGGCGCCGTTTTGTACTGTTATGTTGCGGACCGAACCCGTTCCGGAGGAAAGTACCGGCATGAACGGTACGCCTGTATTGACCGTCACATCAGAACTGCTTGTGGGAACACTCGGACACCAGTTCAGGGCATCGGACCAGTTGGCATTGACCCCAATCCAGGTATTGGCGGGCCGCACTGAGAACGCAGATGTTCCCGAAGCGGTACATCCGCCCGGTGCCGTGGCGGTAGCCGTATAGGTGATATCGGCAGAGGGCTTTGCATAAACAGTGGTTGCTGCGGAACCGGTGTACGGTGTTGTTGCCCCCGCATCGGTGAATAGGCCGGTTTGCGGCGACCAAACCACGGGAGCCGTTATTGTGGCAGGCACAACGATGTTGATATCATCAATGAGCCATCCGTAGTACTGTGTCGAGGCATCGCTGGTGATGAGGAACCGTATCCGGAAATTGGCGGTAAGCGCTGCGGTAGGAATATTGAGGACCTCCGTTTTCCAGAGCGAAGCGGCAGGTCCGGTTCCGGGATCGACGGTTGAAAGTGTAAACCTGCTCATCCAATCGCTGTAGCTTCTGGTGGAGAAAATGGCGCCGGATACCGGGGTGCCGTTGATATTCGTAATAAGCGAAGCCGAACCGGAATAGGCGGCAGAAGGGAATGTGGTCCAGGTCGTTCCTCCATCGGTAGAATATTGCACATATCCTGCATCATAAGTGGTTGTAGGACTTTCCAGTGCGCAGATATGGCTGAAGCGAATCAAAGCGCTCGCGTACGGACTCAGGTCGATACCGGATGTTTGCCGGTATGCATTGTTGTTTGAGGTCAAGGATAAACCGTTGATGTAGGTAAGCCGTACCGATTGGACACCCTGCGCATAATAAGGGGTATTGGTTGCAGCAGTGATACCGGCGCCGCTCACCGAGAAATTGGAAACCGGTAAGGTTTCAAAATCCTGCAAATTGAGATTGGTTGTGCCTGAGGAATAGGCTCCCCCGGTATAAGTCAGGGCGCGTGCCGATTCGGATGAACACAAGCTGGCCGAAGCAGGATTCATCACCATGGGTGTAGGTTGGGGATTCACGACAGCGGTTACGGCAACCCGGGGTGAGCTGCAAAGCAAACCTGTGCCGGTAAAGTAAAACTGGGGCCGGGCAGAAAGAAATCCTGTAGCCGCGTTTGCCGAACAAACGGTATTCGGCGTTTGGGAATCTGCTCTGTAATAGGCCCCACTTGTATACGACGTGGCGTTGGATTGGGCGTAATTGCTGTTGCCTCCCGAATTGTTGTTGCTCCAGCAGATTTTGATGATGATGTTGCTGCTGCCATCCCAGTTGAAGGGTGTCGACAACGTGTAGGTATTGATGCCCGAAGAAAGATTGAGGGTAGCAGCCGAATAAACCGGGGTGAAGGGTCCACCATTGAGCCCGCCGCTCATATCCGTATTGGCGGTGTGCATCATGCTGAGTGCAAAGCCCTTGTAGGTTTGTGCAGAAGCCGACAGAAACCGTAATCCGATGCGATCGATATTACCCGCCTGCAAGCCTGCCGCAGTCAGTTCAGAAGCCCTGATAAGGAACTGTGCCTGCACTCCGCCGAACAAATGGTAGAACACGCCCTCATAGGAGCTGGGGGTGGATGCACCATCACCCACCGAAAGGGTTGAATTGGCGCCTGATGATTCGGCCGCAACATAATAAGTGGTGGTGGCGCTTAACGAAGGGGTGACAAAAGATCCGCCGGAGGCCACCCGGCTTCCCCCGCTTGCTGTGGTATACCAAGATATGTTACTGCCGGAAGTCGCGGCGGCGGAAAGTGAAAGCGTACCGCTTCCGCACCGGGAGGCGCCGCTGCTGGAACTAAGCTGGGCATTTGCAAACCCGACTGCCACATTCGCCGTATTACTGCAACCCGTCAGGTTGTTCGTCACCTGCACCGTATAATTGGTTGTGGTGTTCAGTCCCGTCACTACCGGATTGGCAATATCCGTATTGCTTAAAAAGTTGGCCGGCGACCAGGCATAGGTGTAAGTGGCCTGGCTGAATGACCAGGCTTCGGGAACTAGGGCATTCCAAACGGTGTTGTTGCGGTTGGGGGGGGTGATACCCCCGGTGCCGTCCGCGTTTTCAATACCCAAGGTTTTGGCAAGACTCAGTCCGCCATCGTCCACCAGGGCATGGATCTCGATATGGTTGTCGGATTCATAGAGCCGGATCTGGCCTGTCACATTACCGGTACCCGAAGAAATGTTATAAAAACTGATGCCCCTGTATTCAACCACAAAAATGCGGTTGGGTGAAACGCCGTTGGTGAAATGGCGGATCAAGGCCGATGGGTTGGCCAATATATCAAGCTCCAGATCACGCCAGGCCAATGCGATCACATTGTTGGGCGTTGAAGAGCTAGGTATGGTCTGGGCCGAAAGGGCACTTAGGCCCGATGCACCACCCAGCTCAATGAAGCCATTGGTGCTTACCGTAAGCTGGTTGATGGCCTGGCCATAATAGTTGAACGGAAAAGGAAACGTAATGACTGAAGAGACGGCATCATCAACCGATGTGTTCCAAAGGATAGTAGAAGATCCTGATGGGTTGAGCAGATTGTAGGCGACAGGGCTGACCGAATAATTGGATCCGGCATCTGCCTGAGCGGTAAGTTGAGCGTTTCCGGCGGAACAGATTACCGCAGGCGATGCCGTCGTTTCGATATTCACCTGGGGTTTGATGGCTACAGCTGTGGTGGTGGTAAGAGATGCACAACCGTTGTTTGTATACGTATAAATAACCGTATAAGCGCCACTTGTGCTGGAGGAGGGAGTGATTTCTCCCGTCGTGGCATTGACAGAAAGTCCGGCAGGAAATACGGAGTAAGTACCTCCGTTAGGGCCTGTTCTGTTGACACTTACGGGTGCATTGCTGGTGCAGTAACTGCCTCCTGATGGATAAGTGATGGTGGCAGGGGTAACTGAAATCATAGTGATGTTACTCGATACGGAAACCCCAGCACCTACACAGGCGTTGGCAGGACGGACAGTAAGGGTGCCTGGTGTGGCATTGGAAGCGAAACTGATCGTATTGACAGGAGTTGCTGTGGTAGCCGACAGGGTCACACCGGTACCGCTGTAACTCCAGGTGTAGTAAGACGCTCCGGTGACCGCCGGTATGGAATAGTTCTGGGTATTGCCCGGGCAAACATTGACAGCTCCGGATAAAGCGCCCGGATTCGCCATTGCCGGGCATATGGGCGTCCATACAAAAGTGAGCCCGTTTGGCGGAACATTGGTTTTTTTGAGTGCCACCCGGTTGGTGTTGGCCGTGGCCGCAGTTGTAGAATTCCAGTTATCCGCCGAAGTACGGGCATTGAAGTCTGCAGCGGTATTTCCACGCAGTCCAACCTGGAAAAACAAATCGGTACTCACATTGGTGCTGACCGGTCCGTACACCACTTTCAACTGCTGGGGGGGCGCTTCCTCCAAAATGATCTGGAAACTGAAGTTATCCTGATCCGCTCCGTTGTACCGCTTCGTCTGTGTCCATTGAACCACGAATTGCCGGTTGGGGGCCGTACCCCGGGTCATGGCAAAAATGCTGGCCGAAGGCGTGATGCTTGCCCCGGAAACAGTGGCCGTGGCATTGGCGCTCATGGTGAACTGGTTGGCACCCGTAGCAATCACCACCGTCCCATCGGGAATATTGCCGTTGCCGGTCAGGCGGGTACCCACCCGGATGTTGGTCATATTGCTCACGCCGTTCACGACATTGGAACCCGAGTTAATATTTCCGGTTATGGAATTGAAATCCTGATACCAGAGGTCGGCATTGAATCCGGCCATTCCATTGTTGTTGGCCGTTCCGTACAGATAAGCCCCATCAGACTGGCTGGTTGAAACCCAGGAGCCGCCCGAAGCCTGTCCCGTCATGGTGGCAGGATTGAAAGCAATCCAGGCATCGGTATCAACGCCGATCACCGTTCCTGCAGGATATAAAACTCCGTTATAAAAAAAATTGAAAGGCAGTATGTATCCTGTATAGGCATCATCGTCCCAGCTGGTACTGAAAATATTGGCGGGCGTGGAAGGGAACGTGGCGACAAGGGGAGTATAAGAGTTAGAGGACTGGGAAAACGTATAAGTGGTGGCCACTTGAGCCGAAACATCAAACGGACACACCAGGAGGCAGACTATGCACCAGATGATAGTCGACCTGTTCAAGGATGGTGGCCGTAATAAAATAATACCCATGTTAGGAACTTTTCGCAAGACATATAACAGTCTTGCTAAAACAAAGCAACAATTCAAAGGGTATGTGGTCTTCGGGGGGGACAGGGTTGAATCCGTAAGAATATAAAGTTCAAGATATCATTTTTTCATCAATATGGCAACAGAATTTTTACCATCCATCTGTCATAAAATGCCCATCCGATGTTTTCTTACATTTGTCGCCCGAAGGAGGATGAACGATTTGACCGACCAGATAAAATTACTGCCCGACAACATCGCCAACCAGATCGCCGCCGGTGAAGTAATCCAGCGGCCAGCCAGCGCCGTCAAGGAACTGCTGGAAAACGCGGTGGATGCAGGAGCCACACAGATCGAACTTATTGTGAATGAGGCAGGTAAGGCATTGGTGCAAGTGATTGACAATGGGAAAGGGATGAGCGAAACTGACGCCCGGCTCTGTTTCGAACGACATGCGACTTCAAAAATCAGGAATATCCAGGACCTGTTCCAGATCAGAACCATGGGGTTCCGGGGCGAGGCGCTGGCCAGCATCGCCGCAGTGGCACAGGTGGAACTCAAAACGGTACGCCCGGGGGGAACCGGAACCCGCATCCTGATTGAAAACAGCAAGGTGGTACTTCAGGAACCGGTAGCCTGGCAGCAGGGCACCAGCATTGCCATGAAAAACCTGTTCTTCAATGTTCCCGCCCGGCGCAATTTCCTGAAAAACAATCCCGTCGAACTCCGCCACATCATCGAGGAATTCAACCGGGTGGCTATGTCCTTTCCCGAAATCGCGTTCACCTTCACGCACAACAACATGCTGATGATGCGACTCGACAAGGGTTCGCACAAGCAGCGCATCCTGCAGGTGCTGGGCAACAACTATGCGTCGAAGCTCACTACTGTGAAGGAACAGACCGATTACATGAACATCGGCGGTTTTGTGGGGAAACCCGAAACCGCAAAAAAATCCCGGGGCGACCAGTATTTTTTTGTGAACAACCGTTTCATCAAAAGTGCTTACCTGCACCATGCTGTGGTACAAAGCTTCGAAGGGCTGATTGCGCCCGATACCCACCCGGCCTATGTGCTCCATATCGACCTCGATCCGGCCCATGTGGATATCAACGTGCATCCCACCAAACAGGAAATCAAATTTGAAGATGAAAAAATCATCTACGCCTTCGTGAAAAGCGCGGTCAAGCATGCGCTGGCCCAGTTCAGCATTGCACCCCCGCTCGATTTCGAACTTGATGCGCAGATCCAGCAACTTGATGCGGTTTCCAAACCCTTTACCGAAGCACAAAAGCAGTCGGCCGAGGGCTCCGCATTATTCAACACATTCACCCGGAAAAACCAGGCCCACCTGATTGAACGGAGCAGCGACCTTCCCGAATGGAAATCCTTTTTCAGTCCTGCGGAAAAATCAAACACTCCAACAGCATTTGCCGAAACCCACAGTGTTACATCCCGGTCAGAAGCCACTGTTCAACTTAGTATTCAACACCGGCACCCCGATGCCGATCAGGCCATCCAGTTGCTCAATGCCTATCTGTTATTGCCTGTTGAAGAAGGGTTTTTACTGATCCATCAGCAGAACGCCCATGAGCGGATCCTGTACGAACGATTTTCCAAGGCGCTCTCGGGAAAAGCGATTCCCGTACAGCAAAGCCTTTTTCCCGCCACACTGGAAACCGGAGCTGCCGATGCGGCAATCCTGACCGAACTGCTCCCGGATCTGCACATTCTGGGTTTTCATCTGGAGCCTTTCGGGAACAACACGTTCATCATACACGGAACACCTGCCAACATTTTTTCCGGCAACGAAAAAACCGCCATTGAGGAACTGCTCGAACAGTTCAAGCATTTCACCCCCGAGCTGCGCTTCAGCAGCCGGGAAAAACTGCTGCGCTCCATGGCATCGCAGCACTCCATCAAAAGCGGCAAAGTCCTGAGCCATAAGGAATGCACCTCACTTGTCTCGGAACTTTTTGCCTGCGAAACCCCGGGCACCACGCCCACCGGAAAGCCTACCTACACAACCTTCAGGAAAGAAGAGCTGAGCCGCACATTCGGCAGGGCCTAATACGAAAGTGAAGTTACTTTCAGCCCAAAAATTTCCCCGTATAATGCCGATGTGATAGCTGTTTGGACCAATATCATTGGTCCATTACAGATATCCAATCGGTATAATCAGGAAACCCAAGCAGCAGTTTGCAAGATTTCCGGTTCTTCAGGCCAACAATCGATGGATTGAATTTGTATATTTGAAAGGCAGTCCGATACCCACTGAACGCCTCCGTACCGCAGGCTTCCTTTAATCCAAAACCAGGTTCACCATGAACAGGCTCAGGAAATTCATTCCGCTTGCAGTGCTATTTTCCCTTACCCTGCTGACCGGTAACGGGCAAAACTCGGTGCTGGTGAATTTTGGTGCGAACAACTGTTCTTCCTCCACCGATGCAGGATTCTCCTTCATCAAAGATCCGCTAAGTGCCTCACCCCTGCTGTTGTCGGTATGCCCAATGACTAGCCAGATGCCGAACTACTTCAGCGTTTTTGTTGCCTATAATCCGAAGAACAACAAGGTCTATATCGCCGATATACGTACCGGTCTCGAAACCAAGATCTGGCTGATGGATATCGGGCTGCCCGGCAGCATCGGTTGCCCGGCATCCATTCCCGTGAACCCCGATTACTCCTACAGTTATATTTCCAACAACTTCGAATTTGACAACAACGGTGACCTCTGGTCGTTTTCAAATTATGATCCGGTTCTGGGCCAGTGCAATCTCGACAAGTTCGATGTGAATACCGGCCTGGTCATCAATACCCGCCGGTTGCAGTTTCCTGCAGGCAATATCCCCAGCACCATCAGTTCTGGCGACCTCTGCATCCTGCCCAACGGACGCATGTTTGCCACGCTGGGCTCCGCGCCTTCACGCCTTTACGAAATCGTCAACTACAGCGGAACGGCTTCGGCTACTGCCAATTATCTGACCCAGCTTCCTCGCGACTGTTACGGCATCGCCTTCATCAACGGTATCCTCGAAATCACGGGCAACGATTTTTTCTCGCAGTGCTATTATTTCGATTACAACATCACTACGGGTGTTTTGGGTCCGCAAAAACCCTTTCAGGCCGGGCAATCACCTATTGACAATACGAGCTTCACTCCGGCCATCGGTTGTACGAAAAGACTGGCGGGGGCTACACGGGTCAATAACAATACCTATGACCTGACTTATGAGATTTATGCGGAAAACATGGGCAATGTCATTCTGAACAACATCAGCCTTACCGACGATCTGGGAGCGGTATTCGGTTCTGCCAATGTGAGCAATGTGAGTACGGCTTTCGTTCCGGGTTCCAATACGGCCGGCCTTATCCTCAACCCGGCATACAATGGTACCACGAATATCAACCTGCTTCAGCCCGGACAAAACCTTGCCAACCGGATCCAAAATAACAGGAACCACTATGTAAAGCTCAGGATCAGTTGTCGGGTAAGCGGCCTGAATTCCACAACCACCTATAACAACAATGCCGTCTGCAGCGGGAGTATCGGCAACGCTGCCAACAATTCGCTTGCAGCGGTTACGGATGTTTCCAACAACGGCGACAGTACCCAGGTGGATCCCAACAAGAATGGAGTGGCAAACGAAACGGGAGAGAACATTCCCACCCCCTTCTCCTTCTCACTGGTACCTGTGAAATTCCTCGGCCTAACAGCCCGTATGATCAATAGCCGCGATGCTGAAGTCCGCTGGCAGGTGGCTACCCCGATGGAAAATGCCGCATCGTTCACTGTTGAATACAGTGCCGATGCCCTGCGTTGGAATGCGCTGGTCACCCTGGCGATAACCGACCGCTACCGGGGCGACTACCGGTATGTGCATAACGGGGTTTCCTACCCGAAAGGGTTCTACCGCATCCGGCAAACCGACCATGACGGAACATTCATCTACAGCAATACCGTGATGTTGCGCCGGCAGGGCAACGGAACTCCATTGATGATTTCGCCCAATCCCGCCGACGGGTTTATTCAGATAAACGGGTTTACGGAAGTAAGAACTCCGGGCACGATCGAATTGATGGATATGAGCGGAAGGAAACTCTTTGTCACAACATTTACCGGAGGAAGCATGCGTATTCCTGTAAGCCGTTTCCCTGATGGGTGCTATGCGCTGATCTATGTGCAGGATGGGGAACGCACGGTGCAGAAAGTCATAATCCGTCACTGAGTCCTGGAGGCACGAATCTTTTTTATTTGCTCCACGATATCGGTGGTCAGCATATCCGCACCCCTTGCATTGAGGTGCCGGAAATCCAGAAACAGCTCGGGGTGGTTCACATAAGCGGAATCAAACGAACGGTCGAAAAACGGAATCTTGTTTTCGGCTGCGATGCTTTTGGCCAATTGCAATGACTTGTCGAAACGGATATCCTGTTGATAGGGTGCACAAAGCATATACAGGTCGATCTTGTGGTTTTTGCAATCGGCAATGAACCTGCGGAACAAGCTCACCTGCAGGGTATCAATCACTTTATCGCGCGTACTTTCCAGGTCTTTTTCGAAATCGCTGAAAAAGGATTTTCTTGGATTGAACCCCTTGTAAGCCAGTTCATACCGGTCGTTGTTCAGGTTGGTATTGCCGGCAAGCACCTGGAAAAACAGGGAATTATAAGGATACATGGCCGACAACAGTTTGATCCTGATGTTCTTCTCCTTGAGATCGGCCATCGGTCGTATTTCGGGGTGGGAGTGGTAATAGGGAAAAAGCGAGGAAAGCTCCTCGTACTTAAGTTTGTTTTCAATGAAATTGGCACCGTCCAGGCTCAGAATGGCCATTTTAGGCGAATAGCGTTTCAGCACACTTTGCAAAATCGCATAATGGTACATGATCGGTTTGCCCATTCGGCCCACATTGTAACAGCTCATGCCCAACGAATCTTCAATGATGCGCGGGTTGATCATCCATTCGGCGCGGGAAGAGCCAAAAACGAGCACCTCATCGGTGGTGACTTCCATAGCCATGCGTGTCTGGTATTCGGGGCCCTTGGTCTGCCGGTTGAAAAAATACCGGTAGAGGCCTCCCAGCGAACGGTCAACCACGAAGCAGGTGATTCCGAAGAGCAGGAACTTCAGCACGAAGCGGCTGAAGAACGGCTTGCTGAACAAAGAGGAATTTTCGCTTGTCATGGGTGGCTCCTGCATTTAGAACTGAAAATAGATGAACTGCTCCCCGTTGAACACCCCGAAAAGTACGATAGCCGCAAGCAGAAAGGCCATGTACAGGGTGCGCACCCAGTAGTTCTTGTGGTGGGTGAGTGAAAACCGGCCGGGCAGATATTCGCGCCTGAATTCCACCGCGGTCAAAAAAGCGACTGCGGCAAGGGGATAATAAAAGGTAGCCTTGCCGAATTCGAACACATCGCCGCTGAAGGTGATCAGTTTGGAAAATACCTTTCGCGCCTCGTCGACACTTTGCGATCGGAAAAAGATGCGGGACAGTGAAATCAGGATGAAGGTGATGACAACCTGTATGGCCAGGTGCAGTTTCGGAAAACGCACAATGCCGATGGCGCGGTTGAATTTGTCGCGCAGGTTTTTGGTGATGAGTGCGAACACCAGATACACCCCGTTGATGGCGCCCCAGATCACATAGGTCCAGTTGGCCCCGTGCCAGAAGCCACTGATTACGAACACGATCATCAGGTTGCGGTAACGAAGCAGGTTCGACACCTTGCTGCCGCCGAGCGGGAAAAACAGATAGTCTTTGAACCAGGTGGACAGGGAAATGTGCCAGCGCTTCCAGAACTCGCCGGTGGATTTGGCGAATATGGGCTGGTTGAAATTTTTCATCAGGTCGAAGCCCATCACCTTGGCTGCACCAATGGCGATATCGGTATAGCCTGAGAAATCGCAGTAGATCTGAAAGGAAAACAGCAGCGTGGTGGCCACAAAGGTCATGCCCCCGTGTGCATCCACATCGTAATAAGCGGCGTCCACAAAAACGCCCACCCGGTCGGCTACCACCAGTTTTTTGAAGAAGCCCCAGGCCATGATCTTCAGTCCCGCAAACACCCGGTCATAATCCAGGTCCATCTTCTTCCGGAATTGGTGCAGGAGGTTCTGCGGTCTTTCAATGGGACCGGCGACCAACTGCGGGTAGAACATCACATAGAGGGAATAGATTCCGAAGTGGCGCTCGGCTTTCTGGTTGCCGCGATACACTTCGATGGTGTAGCTCATGGCCTGGAAGGTATGGAAGGAAAGGCCAATAGGAAGCAGGATCGAGAGGTAGGGTATGGGATTCTCCATACCGAAACCCTTCATCAGGAAGCTCAGGTTATCGTTGAAAAAATTATAGTACTTGAACACGCAAAGCACGCCGATATTGGCGACCAGGCTCATGACCAGAAAGTTTTTCCGTCTTCGTCCCGTTGCTCCTTCGATATAAATTCCGGCAAAATAGTCAACCACGATGGTGAACCCCAGGATGATGATATAGATGGGCACAAACGCCATATAGAAATAGCAGCTTGCGGCCAGGAGCAGCATCCAGCGTTTGTTGTGCGGCAGCACAAAAAACAGGGTGGTGACCAGTATGAAAAAGTAAACGAAATGGAAGGAATTGAAGAGCATGTGAACCGGAATAAACAGCCTTGCCCCGGTTATTCTGGGTTACCATGCAGTTAAATACATCCGGTAACCGGCCTTCGGGGGTGACAAATGCCTGATTTTGTTGCAACTATAACGATATTTTCCGGGATTTATTTTTCCGGCAATGTTTTTTTACTATTCGTAACATCTTCTCTTTGAATGGCTGAGTGGCAGAGGTCCGTTCCCCATTCCAACGAAAAAAATTATACGAAAATGATTATAAATCAGCCCGAAAATTTCCCCGTATAATGCCGATCTGATAGCTGTTTGGGCCAATGAAATTGGTCCATTACAGGTGTCCAATTGGCATTAATTACTACCTTCGATTATAAAACAATAAATTATGAAAAAGTTACCCTTATTCATTTTTTGCCTCATGTCTGTTTCTTGTGTTTTTGCCCAACCGGGTATTCCGGTCGGACACCTGACCCTATTTTCAGAGGACGGCGACCGGTTTCAACTCTACCTCAACGGTGAACTGATGAATGATGTGCCGCAAGTCAATCTGCGGGTGGAGGATCTGCGCCAGCCTTATTATAATGCCCGAATCAAATTTGAAGATAAGAACCGGGAGGACCTCACCAAGAACAACCTGATGATTGCCGATGCCGATGGTGTTTTTGCCGACGTCACCTATAAAATCAGGCGGGATAAAAATATCAGCACCAAAATGAAGATGAGCTATTTTTCGTCCATACCTGTTCGGCCCGATTTCATTCCGCCCTCCAACGTGTACGTGGTGCATTTCGGTCAGCCTCAAGTTGCCGGAACGCGTGGAATATCACAAACAACAACCACCACAACGAGTCAGGGTACAAGCTTTGGTGCCAATGTACAGGTAGGCGGCGTCAATATGGGCGTATCCATTGTCGATCCTGAAGTTGGCTCGGTAACCACCACAACCACCACTACAACCACCACATCCGGCACGGGTGGTATGGTTCCGCAACAGGAAACGCCCCGTACACGCGGATGCACGGGCCGGTTGGCCATGTCTTCGGCAAACTTCGGCAATGCGCTCAACACGGTCCGCAACCTCTCGTTCGACGATACCAAATTATCAAGCGCCAAACAGATCGCTTCGTCGAACTGTCTGACTGTAAACCAGATCAGGCAACTGGCTACTCTGATAACATTTGAAGACACCAAACTGGAGTTTGCAAAATTCGCTTACGACCGGTGCACCGATCCGGGGAATTATTTCAATCTGAACAACATCTTTTCCTTCTCCTCGAGCGTGGAAAGCCTCAACGAGTATATCGGCGACCGGTAGTTGACAAATCATCTTCTTTACTTTCCTGCCCCTGAGCAAACAAAGGTTAGGGAAGCTTTTCAGCGTATGTTATATTGCGGCTGTCCGAGCAGATATGACATTTATCATCTTCTGTTTTTGTCGGAAACCCTGACATCGGAATCACTTTTTGTACCTTTGAAACAGCGTTCTTTTAACCTGTATGAATTAATACCATAGCGCTTCATGAAGATCGAACAGATTTACACCGGATGCCTGGCTCAGGGAGCCTATTATATCGTCAGTGAAGGAGAAGCGGCCATTGTGGACCCGCTGCGGGAAACCAGCCCTTACCTTAACAGACTGAACCGTGACGGTGTCAAACTCAACTACATTTTCGAAACCCATTTCCATGCTGATTTTGTGAGCGGGCATGTCGATCTGGCCCGGGAAACAGGAGCGTCCATCGTTTACGGTCCGGGAGCAGATCCCCGGTTTGAATGCATTCGTGCTGCCGATAGCCAGGAGTTTTATGTCGGGAAACTGTGCATAAAGGTGCTGCATACGCCGGGACATACCCTGGAAAGTACGACCTACCTGCTGCGCGATGAAAACGGCAAGGACCATTGCATATTCAGTGGTGATACACTTTTTCTGGGTGATGTCGGACGCCCCGACCTGGCTCAGAAATCGGCTCATATGACCCAGGAAGAACTGGCGGGCATGTTGTACGAAAGCCTGATGGCCAAAATAATGCCGTTGGCCGATGATGTGATTGTGTATCCTGCGCACGGGGCCGGCAGCGCCTGCGGCAAAAACATGTCGAAGGAAACCGAGGATACCCTGGGCAACCAGAAAAAGACAAACTATGCATTGAACCAACCCGACAAAGCTGCTTTCATCAAAGCGGTGACCGAGGGCCTGCTTCCTCCCCCGGCGTATTTCGGGTACAACGTGGCCATGAACAAGCAGGGGTACCAGTCCTTCGAAAGCGTACTCAAAAAGGGGATGGAGGAGCTTGATGCCGATACCTTCGCATCGATGCGTACTGACCCCAACATCCTGGTGCTGGACACCCGTTCGCCCGCAATATTCTGCAAAAGCCATATCCCGGGTTCGGTCAATATCGGCCTGGACGGGGATTTCGCTCCCTGGGTAGGTGCGCTGATCACGGATGTGCGGCAACCTATTTTACTGGTCGCCGAACCCGGTCGTGAAGAAGAGAGCGTGACACGCTTGAGCCGGGTGGGCTTCGATCAGGTCCTTGGTCATCTCAAAGGCGGTTTTGAAGCATGGGGTGCATCCGGAAAAGAAACCGCCCGTATCGACCGGATCAGTGCCGAAGAATTTTCAAAACGGCTGGAAAAGGAAAACAGCCCGGTTATCGATGTAAGAAGGGAAAGCGAGTATGCCAAAGGGCATGTCACCGATGCCCGCAACCTTCCCTTGTCGGAAATCAACAACTGGACTGAACAGATCGATACGCAGCAGCATTTTTTCCTGCATTGTGCCGGGGGATACCGGAGCATGATTGCTGCATCCATCCTCAGGGCAAGAGGCATCGCTGATTTTAGTGAAGTGGAAGGGGGCTATAACGCTATTGTCAAAGCCGGAGTGCTGACCACCGATCTGATTGCCTGAACGGATTGACATAATGCCCTGTTGGTCGGGGTTATCTTCAAAAACTTTTACCATGACCTTTGACGAAGTCATCCGTTCGGGGAAAACCATGTTGGTGGATTTTTCTGCCGAATGGTGTGGTCCCTGCAAGACCCTTGCCCCCATTTTACAAGAAGTGAAAAAGGAAATCGGCGATGCCGCCACCATCCTGAAGATGGATGTTGACAAGAATCCGCAGACCGCGGCCGCCTGGCAGATCCAGTCTGTTCCCACGCTTATTCTTTTCGTCGGCGGAAAACCGGTCTGGCGCCAGTCGGGAATCGTACCGAAGCATCTGCTTGTAGACATGATCAGGAAGCATGTTTCCTGATTGTTGGAACGCATCGTCCGGCACATACGATTCTCCTGGTTCTTCAAATTGCAATAACTTGCCCGTGGGAATACAATCCGTATCCTGAGCCTAAGCAACATGAACTATTACGACCAGAAAATTGATGATTACTATTTGAAAATCCGCCGCGATCTGCTTCCCTATATTCCCAATCTGAAAGACGCGAAGATGCTGGATGTGGGCTGCGGAGCGGGAAACACCCTTTGCTACCTCAAGGAAGCCGGCACGATCAAAGAGGCCGTGGGTGTCGATTTCATGAAGATTCCCGACAGCAACCAGCAGCATCCGCTGATTGACCGGTTTATCGTGGCCGATCTCCAGCAACAGCAGCTCCCCCTTCCCCCCGGGCATTTCGATATCCTGCTCTGCGCCGATGTGCTGGAACACCTCAACGATCCCTGGCAAACCCTGGGCTACCTGAAACAGTTTCTCAAGGCAGACGGGTATCTTATCATCAGCGTTCCGAATCTCCGTGAATTCAGGGTGCTAAACAAGATCTTCCTCAGGGGTGATTTCTCCTATACCCCTTCGGGCATACTCGACAAGACCCATTTGCGGTTTTTCTGCAAAAAAAACATTGCCGCACTGGTCAGGGATGCCGGGTTCACCCTAACAACCCTTAGGCCCGGGTTCATGACCTGCCCCCTGCAAAAAAGAAGAAAACTGTTCAGTAGGCTTAGTTTGGGTATTTTTGACCAGTTCCTCGCCCAGCAGTACATCGCCGTGGCAAGAAAACCCGGGAATGAAGAACAGTCAACTGCTTAAGAATTCCACGTACTCGATGCTGCAAACGGTCAGCATGTCGCTGGCGGCCCTGATTTTGTTCAAACTCATGGTAACCTACGCCGGGCTTCGTGAAACCGGTCTCTGGTCGTTACTCTCATCCGTCACCACCATCACCGGTATCGGCAGTTTCGGATTTGCCAACGCCCTGCTTTATTATGTTCCGCGTTTTTTGCTGGAACAGAAAGCGGAACAACCTGTGGGCCGGCTCATCAACACCGGACTGGTGGCCGTAGCCGGTACCACCTTGCTGCTTTGTCTGGCAGCCTATCTGATTTTCCGGGTCCTGATTCCGGTTACGGTGGAAAAAGAACTGGTTGAAAAGGGATTGACCATGCTCCCCTTCGTGATTGGTGCGTTTTTCGTATCGGGACCGGCAACCACCTATATGACCGTTCTCGACGGGCTGCAACTAATGCACATCAGGGCCCGCATCCAGATGCTGGGGTCAATTATTTTTTTGTTGCTGGGCTGGATCTTTCTTATGAACTGGGGAATAAGCGGAGTGCCACTGGCACAACTTGCACAACAACTCTTTCTTCTTGCAGCGGGCTTGCTTTTCACCCAAAAAAAACTTCCCGGATACCGATTGTTGCCGCAGTTCGACAGGGGTACGTTCAATACGATTTTCCGCTATGGCTTCAACTTCCAGGTCATTTCACTGACCCAGATCGTCAGTGATTTTTTCATGAAGTCGATGCTCACCCGGTTTGCCGGTAGTACCTATACCGCTCTGTTCGACTTCAGCATCAAGCTGCTGAGTTTCTTCCGAGTCTTGCTGATATCGGCCAACCAGACCATCGTACCCAAGGTTACCGAATTCAAAACGCTGAAAAAAAGCAGTCGGATTGTCACGTTTTACAAAGCCAATTTCCGGGTGATTTCGCTGCTCAGTGTATTGCTTTTTCTTTTTCCCGTGGCGCTTTCAGACAGCATCTCCCTGATCTTTCTGAACCAAACCGGGGGTGATTTCAACTTCATCCTCTTGCAGGTTGCGCTGGGACTAATGGTCAACGCCATGGCCTTTCCTGCGCACTTCCATTATATGGGCAAAGGTCAGGTCAGATGGAACGTGATCAACAACCTGGTTGCGGCATTCATCATCCTTGTCGGCACACCGCTTCTGGGCATGACGCTGGGCGGAAAATACCTGGTGCTTTCCTGGAGTGTTGCCGCAGCAATCGGTTCCCTGATTCTTCTGCTCGCCTTCAAACGTGAAAACGGAATTTCGCTGCGACCCTTTGCCGACAGACAGTTTTTCGGATTGCTCGGCGGGATGGTTCTCGCCGCGGTTGTCAACCACAACCTGATGCGACATCCGTTGCTGGCCGGCAAGCCTCTGGCAGGGCTTTTGGCCGGTTGCATCGTCCTTGTCCTGTGCATGGCTTATCCCCTGTGGTCGAGCAACAGCATCAGGAAAATGATCGGTAAACTGATTCGGTAAACGGCCCCTCGCCAGATTCAGTCGTTCTTGCCCTTGCGCAACATGAGCGTGATGCAGCCCACATACTTCAGGATGGTGAAGTAGATGTTGTTCTTGACGCTGGTGAAATCCTTTTCACTGTACTCCTCCATTGGCGGAAGCCTGAACAGAGAACGGAGTTTCTGCTTGTAGTATAGATGGGTGAAATCGAAGGAATTTTTTAGTCGGCATTCCTTGGCCATTTTGGTGATTTCCAGCTCAGTCTTGTAATTAACCTGATAGGCTAGATAGTCAGCATGCATGCGGGCATACTGGTGTACGGAATTGACAATGCCTTTCCGCTTGTGGATCCGGTAGGTGCCGATTCCCAGATAACTGGCCCACCGGATCCAGTGGTAGGATCCCGTCCATGATGTGAACTTATGTACGAAGGGAATAAGGAGGTGGCCTTCGTAAATGTAGTGCTGCAAGGGGTAAAGATGGAACGAGTACCCCGAAATCTTCATGGTACGCTTGATTTCTGAAAGGAAAAAAGGCTGGTTGAACACATGCTCCATCACCTGGTTGCTGACAATCAGGTCAAAAAAATCTTTGGGGAAGGGCCATTGCTGGGTGGATTTGAGCAGGCGCAACCGTTCGTTCCATTGTGTACCCGGGTCGGTCCCCTCCAACAGCGTAATGGTTTTTTTGAAATATCCCCGGGGTTGTACCTGGGAGTCGTACACATCGATGCCGTAAAACTCGAAATTGATATTCGGATGTTTCTGGGGAAGTTCCTTGACCAGGGTACTGAGCATGATGCCGTTTCCGCATCCCACATCGAGAATCCGCAAGGTGGTTTTCCGTGAAATCGTAAACCGGTGATAAATGATGGTGTTGATTACGGCAAACAGGTGGAGATGGGTAATGCTGGAAAACCGCTTTCCGGTAGCGGGAATCCCGGTAATCGGAGCTTTTTTCTCTGCGGGTATGGTTATGATTTCCGGTTCAGTTACCAGAGCTGCGTCCAATAATTCCTGCATAGCCTTTTTTAATCGGTGCGTAATAAAGCCATGACGCCACTCTGAATCAGCCTGTGAAGCACAGCACCCGGAGCAAAGTCAAGCGAGTATGCGGTAAAAGTAGTAATTATTCGATGATTTGATGAAAGGAATATCAATTCCCTGAGCCTTAACCCCTTATGATACCCGCTCAATGGGCATTTTGAACAGGTTGACCTGGGCCCGAATTCATCAAAATTGCCTTATTTTGCAATCAAGTCCAGCCGGAACTGAATAACCCAGCAGCAGGGCAATACAGCCCATTGAAATACAATCGCTCCGGCATATAAAAAATGAATACGCGTAATCTGAGGCTTCTTGTGCTTCCCCTGTTTGCCCTGATTCTTTCTTTTCCGGCCTTTGCCCAGCAGCGGAATGTTCTATCCATGGCCAACCTGGCTGAAGTGAATGTGGACGAAATCGCCGACATCGACATCAAGAACTACTATAAGAAAGCCATGCAGAACGGACTCACCGAGGAAAACCTCTACCGTCTTCTGGAAGAAAAAGGGCTGCCTCCCAACCAGTTGGCCAAACTGGTGGAGCGGGTGGGCCGTTTGGGACTTTCCCCCTCCATAAGAAATGCAGACCCGCTTTCTGAGACAAAGTCCGATGAGGAGAAAAAGAAAGAGGAGGAGGCCCGGCTCAAGGATAAGGAAAAAGAGAAAAACAAAGATCGGGATGAAAACGGGGAAGAGGATGATGATTCGGAATCCGGGGATGACGCCGTTCCCATGGAAAAGGTGAAATCCGACCTCACCGTTTTCGGCTCGGAACTCTTCACCGCAAAAAGCAAGGTTTTTGAACCCAATCTGCGCATCGCCACTCCGGCGGGCTATGTTCTGGGGCCCGATGATGAGATTGTTGTCAATGTATTCGGCCTCAGCGAAAAAACCTATGCGCTTACGGTGAACGCCGAGGGCAACATCTACATCCCGCAGGTGGGTCCGCTGTTTGTCAATGGGCTCGGCATCGAGCAGGCCTCGGCCCGGATCCGGAACAAACTTGCCTCCACCATCTACCGGGCCATCGGAAGCGGGCAAACACGGGTGCAGATTTCACTCGGTAAAATCAGAACCATCCGGGTAACCGTTATCGGGGAATCGAAAAAACCGGGTACCTACACGGTTTCCTCGCTGACCACCCTGTTCAATCTGTTGTATCTCTGTGGCGGACCTTCCGATAAGGGCAGCTACCGGGCTATTGAAGTCATCAGGGGCAACGATGTCAAAAAGACGGCCGACCTGTATGCTTTTTTGCTAAAGGGCAATCAGTCCGACAACGTCCTTCTCCAGGAAGGCGATATAGTCCGCATTCCCTATTACGGTACACGGGTAACCATAAAAGGCCAGGTGAAACATCCCGGTAAGTTTGAAATGGTTTCCGGCGAAACGTTCAACGACCTGCTTGGCTACTGCGGCGGATTCACCGACAATGCCTACAAGGCGGGCGTATCCGTTTACCAGCTTACCGACAGGGAGCAGCGCATCCTCGATCTGGCTTCCGCCGATTATGCCCGCTATGCCCTGCAGCCCAGTGATAAAGTGGTTGTCGGAAGAATCCAGAATTCATTTGAAAACAAGCTCGTCATCACCGGCGCGGTGTTAAGGCCCGGCGAATATGAACTAGGCAGCATGACCAGTCTCAAACAACTCATCGAAAAAGCCGGGGGGCCGCGGGAAGATGCCTACAGGAAGCGTGGCAGTATTAACCGGCTGAACAGCGACAGGACACCGGTACATCTTTCCTTCAGCCTCGATTCCGTGATGTCGGGACTCAGCAGTATCAGCCTTCGAAAGAACGATAGTGTTTCCGTCTATTCGATTTTCGACTTGTCGAATGAGAAGAGCATCAATATCGACGGAAGCATCAAGAAGCCCGGCAAATACAAATGGGCTGAAAACCTTACGCTAAACGATCTCATTCTGGCGGCTGGTGGGTTGACCGATGCCGGCGATATCAACAATATTGAAATTGCACGAAGGCTCGAGAACCCCGATATCACCAAGTTGAACCATATCCAGACGGAAATCATTCAGGTCAGCCCCCTTACCGATGAGAAGGCGGGAAACATTCTGCTCAAACCCTATGATGTGATCAATGTGCGTCAACAGTCTGGCTACCGGGGCAAAAGAACGGTTATTGTAGAGGGCATGGTGAAAACTCCCGGACGCTATACACTGATGATGAACAACGACCGTATCAGCGACCTGATTGAGCGTGCGGGCGGATTCCGCGCCAATGCCGATACCGCTGCAGTCGTCATCAAAAGGCTGTCACGCAAGATCCAGTCAACGGAAGACCGCCAGAAAATTTTCCAGAAACTGCTTAATGTTCGCTTTGACACCCTTTCACAGGCGGAAAACCTCAAGAACGAAATCTATCGCGATTACGACAAGATCAGCATCAATCTGAAAGAAGCCATGCTGAACAAGGAAGCGCCGGAAAACATGGAACTCGAAGACGGCGACGTCATCACCGTGGAGCGCAACAGCAGCCTGGTGAAAGTGACCGGCGAAGTGTATTTCCCTACCATTGTCCCCTACAAGAAAAATGCCTCACTTCGATATTATATCCAGAAATCGGGCAGCTTCACCCAACTCGCCAGAAAAAACGGCACCCTTGTCATTTACCCCGATGGCAAGGCGAAGAAAGTGAAACGCTTCCTCTTTTTCAGGAACTACCCCACGGTTGCCGCAAGGTCCGAGATTTTCGTGCCTCAAAAAACCGCCATCAACCGTACACGGGTTACCGTTACCGAATGGGCGGTACTGCTTTCCTCGCTGGGTATCATCGCCAACGTGATTGTCAACCTGACCAAATAAACGGAGCAAGCCAACCCCATGAACGCCTCCTCCAGTCCAACCGCTAACGTTCCTGCAAAAGATAATTTTCTGCAGCAATCTTTCTCTGCGTTTATTCATGTCATCCTCAAACGGTGGTGGATCCTGGGTCTTGCCGGACTCCTTGGCGGCATCGCAGGTGTGTTTTACGCCATGAAGAAAAAACCTGTTTATGAAAGTAACCTCACCTTCGTGCTCGATGAGGGAAGCGGAGGCGCCGGCATGTCAGGTGCCATCACCATAGCCGCACAACTGGGAGTCAATCTTGGTGGCGGAAACGAAATGTTCTCCGGCGACAACATTTCCGAAATCATAAAAAGCCGGCGGATTGTCGAACAGGTGTTGCTGACCGTGGACACATTCGGCAACAAACCCTTCACCCTGGTTGAATACTTCAATCAACTGAACAAGGTCAAAGACAAAAAAGGGAAAGAAGTGCATTTTTTACCGGGATGCAGCAAGGGCACCCTGAGTTATGCGCAGGACAGCGTTCTTTTTTTGGTGTACGAAGATCTGGTAAAGAACAACATTGAATCGGACCGTCCCAACAAGAAACTCGACATCTTCTCCGTACGTGTCAGCAGCCCCGACGAACAGTTCACCAAAGTATTCACCGACAGGCTCATGTCGGCCACCGACAGTTTCTATACCGAAATCTGCAGCAAGAAATCGCGGGAAACACTTTTGATTCTTGAACGGCGCGTTGCCGAAATGCGGGGCAACCTGAATTCCAGCATCTCGCAACGGGCCGCCACGCAGGACGCCAATCTCAATCCCGCTTTCGCCGCATCGGAAGTTCCCGTCATCAAGTACCAGACCAATATGCAGGTATACGGCGGCGCCTATGCGGAAATGTTCAAAAATCTGGAAATCGCCCAGTTCCAGCACCTGAAAAAGATTCCGCTGATCCAGATCATCGACCGCGCCGACTACCCTATGAAGAAAGTGAAGGTGAGCAAAATAAAAACAGGACTGCTTTTCGCCATCGGTCTGGTTGCCCTTATCGTCTTCTTCTTCTGGATCCGGCGTATTTACACCATCGGCAAGGCTGAAACCGTTTCCTGAAAAAAGAAAGGCCCTTCACGTCAACGTCCTATCGGTTAAAGCCAAAAAGGTGAAAACGAAACCGGATAAAAAGCCCAGCCCAATCCATGCTTGTTTATTGTTTCATTTTTCTGGTGCTGGCTGTTCTTGCGGTGGAGTATGAAATAACCCCGCTTCCCAAAACGAATTTTCTGCTGGTGGTCATTGCGGTATCGCTTGCCCTTTTTGCCGGGCTGAGAGGGGTTACCGTTTCCCGGGATTATGATCCCTATCTCGGCAGTTTCAACGCCATCCTGCACGGCGGCGAAACCAGCGGCCTGGGCATACTTCCCTTGTTTGAACCCGCATTCGTCTGGATCGTAAAATCCTGTTTCCTGGTCTTTCCGCGGAACGGAGCGCCTGCGGTGATGCTCGTTTTCGCCTTCCTGTCGATGGCTCCCAAAACTATCGCCATCAAACGCCTTTCCTTCAATCCCTTCCTCGTCCTGTTGCTCTATTACTGCCATTTCTACTTTTTCCAGGAAATGACGCAGATCCGAAACGGCATGGCCTGCTCATTATTTTTTCTGGCCCTGTTATCACACCTGCGTTCCCGGCATCTTGAAACCCTGACCTATATCGGCATCGCCCTTTTGTTTCACAATTCAGCGGTTTTTTATCTGCTTCTTTTTCTGATCGGAACCCGAAAAACAAACTACTGGATATATACGGGAATCCTTGCTTCCGCTATCATACTCGGATTGCTCAAACTGCCGATCCTCTCTTCGCTGGTCGGTTTCGACCTCAACCTGGTGTCGAACAAGCTGACCACCTATGTGGATCTGGCCGACAAGGGATATATGGAGGAAATTCGCTTCTTCAATGTGCTTAACAGCCTGAATGTTCTTGTGACCGCCTATCTGCTGGGCTATGCGCTCAGGTACAAAATTTCCGATCCGAAATTCCAGCTGATGCTCAAATGCAATATCGTCGGCATCTTCATGTACGGCCTGCTCATCGACGTACCCTCCATGGCTGCTCGCTTTTCCGAACTCTTCGGCGCCGCTTTCCCTTTTCTTTTCGCCTATGGCGCACGCTATCTGCCCTTCAAAAAATTCAACATCTGGGCAATCATCCTGCTGGCTGTGGGCTATTTCTATATCAATCTTTTCTACGGAAAACTCATTAACCCTTACAGTTTCTATGAATTCCGCTAACCGGTAAACTCATGCTGCAATCCTGAATTTCCGGCCCAGACCCAGTTGTGCAAGGAAGAAGGCTGCAGCGTGCAAGGCATAGTGCATGCGCCTGTCGCTGAATAACAGCGGGTGCAATACGTTCCGAAGTCCGCGGCCATAATTCTTTTTCAGCCAATGCGCCATACCCGAATAAAAATAATAATGGGCAAGACGGTGGTCGCGGGCAGGTATGCGATGTCGGTTACGCAGGGCCTGCAGCTTTTCCGTGAAAAAAGCCGCATCGATCGTACGGTTGCTTACACCCCGCGATGAGAAAACAGAAATGACCTGATCGAGGAAAAACGTCTCGGCTCCCCTTCGTTCAAAGATGCGCAGGTTCAGGTCATAGTCGGCCAGTATCGGATAATGCAGATCATATCCGCCATAATGCAGCAGCAATTGACGGTCGTAAAAAATGGCCTGATGCGGAATGTTGCCTCCCACAAGTCGCGGGAAATCAGTAGGACCGCCCTGCATACGATTACCGGGCTCTGTCCGCACTTTTCCGTAAAGCAATACAGCCGAAGCGGGATAGGCGGGTTGGGAAAAAACAGCAGCCAGACTATTTTCCGCCAGGCAATCATCGGCCCCAAGAAACAGGATCCATTTTCCCGAAGCAAGCCGGATGCCTTTGTTCATGGCATCGTAAATACCCTTGTCGGGCTCGCTCTGCCAGCGGATGGACCCCTCGTAGGAGGAAAGGATTGCACAGGTGTCGTCTTTACTGCCTCCGTCAACCACCACGATTTCCTTAGCGGCATAATCTTGACCGAGTACACTATCGATACAGTTGCGGAGCGTAGCCGCGGCATTGTAGGTGACAATCACAACCGATACAGGATCCATAGTTGACGTGACTAACGGATGAGTATGTAATAGCGTATCCAATATTTGAACTGACGGGGAAGCATGTAAAAAAACGACTTCCGGTAAGGCCTGCCCGTTGTTCCGGAAATCGCCCGGAGTTTGGGATAATACCGGAACAACTGGAAATTGACCTGCGCCCCGATGGCTTCAAGTACGGCTTTGGCCAGCGCATGCTCAAATGAAAATTTTAGACTGTCATTGATCAGTCCTGCATTTTTGAACAGATAGGTTGTTGCAAAGAAAGGCCGGAAGCCGACAATAGCCGAGGCCGACCACCGGAAATTGTTGGTGAGGTCAGCCATCAGTTCCGTATCGGGAAAACGGCTGTACCGGCTGAAAAACCGTTGGGCGTTATCGATGATATAACGGCCGGTGATCTTGAACACAAAACTGTTTTCGCCAATCAGTTTTGAATGGGTAATCGCGAACTCGATACATCGCATTTCGCCGTATCCTTTTCCGAATGAAGTATCATAGTTGTTCCCGTCAAAACCCAGCACTTCAAGCCGACCGGTATTGATCTCGTCTTCGAAATGAACAGCCATGGGCTCGCCGGAGTTCTCAACAAACACAACGGGGAAAGGGAAGTTGTCAAGATAATGCCGCACCGCACGGATATAGTCCTTTTTCCGGGTACCGGCATCCGTCAGTTGGGTGTACTGCATGGCATTCACATTGACCGTGCCGGTCAGCAGCAGAACGATATTCGGGGCGTAGCGCTTCTCCAAAAGACAATTCGGTTATGGGTTACCGGTAGCGGTGTATGGCCACAGCCTCGGTTTTATAGGCATACTGTGCCAGAATCACCAGTTGTCCGCTTGAAAACCGGTCAAGGGGTATCCGGGTAACCACGGTGGTAGGGGGGGTGATGGTTGCCAGCAATTCGTTGTTGCCGTAAATTTTCAAGGTAGACGGAAGGCTGTCGTTGAACTGAACCGAAAGCTGCTTTGTTGCCTTGTTCCAGTTGTAGGTGAATGCAACACCGCCGGTCTGTAACGGGGTTTTGAGGTTGTTGCTGTACAGATACCCCGTTCCACTGTTCACATTCGGCGTGAGCAGGTTGCTTCCGGCAAACCGGTAATCGGGCCGGGCCGTATTGCCGAAGGAAGCGAGTGCCGCTTTGTTTCCGGAATTGATGGCGAAGAAGGTGTCATTTACATTTTTCTTCCACCAGTTCACCCGCTCGGTATATACCCAGGTGATATTATCCGAAGAGGCAATGGCGTGCTTGGTGGCTTCTTCCATCCACTTCCAGCGGCCGGGATGGTTCACGCCGCGTTCAAAGGAAGGTGCTTTGGCCAGCAGTCCGTCGTAAAATGTGGGCTGTGAAATTTCCACCGTATTGATAAGCCTTTTGCCCTGCTCGGTTTCAAAGAGTTCCGACATGGCTTTGCGCAACAGGATTTTTGATTCGTAGAATTCTGAAGGATAGGTGTTCCAGTAGGCATATTCATTGCCCTCGATCACCTTGGCAAGCGGACCCTTGCCCAGCAGCATACCCTCCAGAAAAGGAACCAGCAGGGCGTGGCGGGTCTGGTCGAGCGGCGTATATTTTTTTTCCTGCGCAATCAAGCTGGCAAACCAGATGCTCAGTACCTGCACATCGGGTTTATAGCGTTGGAGGGCCTGCATGAACTGGGTGCCCCGCTGCCGCACTTTTTGTTTCACCTGTTCGAAGGATTGTGTAGGATATTGTTGCCGGCTATAGGTCCAGGGATTGTAAAGTTGATCCTCATAATAATACTCCGGATCGAGCAACACCCCGCGGACGCTCCGGTTGTTCATTGATTGCGAAAGCCGTTCCATATTGGCGGTGAACACCCGCCAGCGGTCATCACTGTACCAGCACCCGCCCCGGACACCAAAGCCGCGGAGGATGACGAAATTGTAGGTGTACCGGCCCCAGGGCAACTGCCTCAGGCGGTCGAGTTCAAAGTACCTGTCGTTATGCAGGGTGGTATCGAACGCTTCCATGATGGTGCGCTGCAACGAAAAGCAGATGCCGTCGAAGGGCGTTTGCTGCCAGAAGGGCAACTGTGCGGCGAGTTCGGAAACATCGGGATAATCCCATCCGAATTCAATCAGGTAGTTTTTCTGCGCCTCGGAAAACCGGGTGCCGAGAAAGAAGAAACAGAGAAGAACAATGCGCTTCATGGTCAGAATTTTTCGTGGGAAAACATTGGGCTGCCTGCATCGGAAATCCTTGCGGGCAGCGGTTCCGCAAGTCGCTAAGTTAAGCCGCCCCAGGGAGTTGTACGCATTTTTTTCAGCCCGGGCAGTTGTGTTTCCTGCTGCATAACCGGTGTAGTTCCACAGGAGTGCATAAAGCACTTTATCTTTGTCCGAACAGGCTTTCGGCCCCATACATTGATGAAGAAAATCCTTTTTGTTGTACCGTTTCCGAAAAATATTTACCCCTCGGAACGTTTCCGGATTGCCTTGTATGAACCCGATCTTGCCCAAAAAGGCTATTCTTTTTCCTTTGCCTATTTCTGGAGTTATTATGCCCGAAGCATCCTCTATCAAAAGGGCAGAGTATTGCAGAAAACAGGTTGCCTGATCGCAGGTTTCCTGCGCCGGTGCAACATGTTGCTGACCCTGTATCGCTACGATTATGTGTTCATCCTCCGCGAAGCAGCTCCCATCGGTCCGCCTGTTTTCGAATGGCTTATTGCCAGGGTATTCCGTAAGAAAATCATTTACGACATGGATGATGCTGTATGGATTCCGCAGACAGCCGGTACCAATGCCTGGGTGAAATCGGCCAAGGCGTTCTGGAAAATCCGGTGGATCTGCACCTGGGCCTGGAAGGTTTCCGCAGGCAACGAATACCTGCAGGAGTTTGCGCTGTCCTTCAACCAACAGGTTATACATACCCCTACCTGTGTTGATACCGATAACATGCACAACCGAATCAAAGAGCAGCATTCCGAATCGCTGGTCATCGGATGGACGGGCAGTTTCTCCACGCTTGACTATCTTTCTGAAATTATCCCCGCACTTGAGACGCTTGAAAAGAAATATACCTTCACCTTTCTTGTCATTGCCGACCAGAATCCGCAATTGCCGCTGAAAAGTTTCCGCTTCATTCCCTGGAAGGAGGAAACGGAAATCACTGACCTGCTCCGCTGCAACATCGGCATCATGCCCTTACCCGATGACGATTATGCGAAAGGGAAATGCGGATTCAAGATTATCCAGTTCCTTTCGCTGGGGATACCGGTGGCCGCAGCGCCTGTGGGTGTCAACGAAAAAATCATTGTGGAGAACGAATGCGGGTATCTCTGCCGCAACACCGCCGAATGGACCCGTGCCCTTGAACAGCTGCTGCAAAGTGAAGAACGACGTGCCGAAATGGGCAGCAAGGGAAGACAGCGGATTGAAGAACGATACAGCAGGAAAGCCAACAGCGATAAATTCCTTTCCCTGTTTCAATAGGGATGGGGTTACTCAGACCTCGGCATTCAATGACTTCTGCGCTCGTTTGCGGTCCTCTTCGTTCAGAATCACTTTGCGCAGGCGCACATTTTTCGGGGTGACTTCGATGCATTCATCCTGCTGGATATATTCCATGCACTCTTCCAGACTCATGATGATTTTAGGAATAGCGCGTGCAGCATCATCCGAACCGCTGGCCCGGTGGTTGGTGAGTTTCTTGGCTTCGGTGGCATTCACCACCAGATCGCCGGGTTTGATATGCTCGGCAATAATCTGGCCGGCATAAACGTCTTCGCCCGGATCGACAAAGAAGCGGCCACGGTCCTGTAATTTATCAATTGAGTATCCTGTGGTCCGTTCGGTAGTTTTTGATAAGAGCACGCCGTTGTTACGGCCTGGAATCGGACCTTTCCAGGGACGGTATTCGTCGAAGCGGTGCGCCATCACGGCCTCGCCCGCCGTTTGGGTCAGCATCTGGCTGCGCAATCCGATCAGTCCGCGTGAGGGGATCGAGAATTCAAGATGCTGCATCTCGCCCTTGGTTTCCATAACCAGCAGTTCGCCCTTGCGCTGGGTGACCAGGTCAATCACCTTGCCACTGTATTCAGAAGGCACATCCACAACCAGCACTTCATAAGGCTCTTGTCTTGACCCTCCAATTTGTTTCACGAGTACCTGCGGCTGTCCGATGGTCATTTCAAATCCTTCGCGGCGCATGGTTTCAATAAGGATGCCCAGGTGCAGGATGCCCCGTCCATATACATTGAAGCTGTCGGCACTGTCGCTTTCTTCCACACGGAGGGCAAGGTTCTTTTCAGTTTCCTTGAAAAGGCGGTCGCGCAAATGGCGGCTGGTTACGAACTTCCCTTCCTTGCCGAAAAACGGCGAGTTGTTGATTCCAAACAGCATGCTCATGGTAGGCTCATCAACCCGGATCGTAGGCAGGGCTTCGGGATTTTCGGCATCGGCAATGGTGTCGCCGATATTGAATTCATCGAGTCCCACTACAGCACAGATATCGCCCGCCTGAACCGAAGACACTTTTTTCTTGCCCATGCCTTCAAACACATAGAGTTCGCGCACTTTCATCTTGCGCGGTGTTCCGCCTTCCTGTACCAGCGCAATCCACTGGTTTTCGTTGATGACGCCCCGTGCCACGCGACCTACGGCAATGCGGCCAAGAAACGAAGAGTAATCAAGCGCGGTAATCTGCATCTGCAGATTGCCCTCGGTCACTTTCGGCTCGGGTACATGTTCGAGTATGGCATCCATCAGGGGAAGGATATTGTCGGTAGGCGTGAGCGAAGTGTTCATCCAGCCGTTCTTGCTGCTGCCGTAAATCGTCGGGAAGTCGAGTTGCTCTTCGGTGGCATCCAGATTGAAAAACAGTTCGAACACGGCGTCGTGCACCTCATCGGGGCGGCAGTTGGCCTTGTCGACCTTGTTGATGACCACAATGGGGCGCAGGCCCAGAGAAAGGGCTTTCTGCAACACAAAGCGCGTCTGCGGCATAGGTCCTTCAAAAGCGTCTACCAGCAGCAGCACCCCGTCGGCCATTTTCAGTACGCGCTCCACTTCACCTCCGAAGTCGCTGTGCCCGGGGGTATCAATAACATTCACCTTGACGCCCTTGTAAAACACCGAAATGTTCTTGCTGAAGATGGTGATGCCCCGCTCCCGCTCCAGATCATTGTTATCCATGATCAGCTCCCCGGTCTCCTGGTTTTCCCGGAACACACTGGTAGCATGAATGATCTTGTCCACCAGCGTTGTTTTGCCGTGGTCCACATGGGCAATGATTGCAATGTTCCGGATGTTCATAATGATGGGTTTACACGAAAGGGTCGGATAGCCGCGATCGGGTGACCGCAGGGTTCTTTTTCGCGGCGCGAAGGTACGCCATTTCAGCCGCAGAGCAAGGCGTTCAGGGGAATAAATAACGCTGCTTTGCGTTTTAAATGAAAGGCTGCTGACTCCGCAAGCAATTCATCTACGATAGCGAATCCTGATTCAGACAATTGAATTACGCAAAACCTTCAAAGCAGGCGCACCCATTTCCCGGGAACACCAGTCAGCTTATACCCAACACCGCTAAGGCCCCTACGCTGCGCCAAATCAGTTACTTTTGCGACACTATTGTAAAGCCAGCAAGACCTTGTCGGAAAACCATTCAGCACGAAAGACCTTTTTTTCCCGCATCCGCGGAAAAGACCCGGGCGACGACACCCGCGAGATGAGTTTTTTCGACCACATCGAAGAACTCCGCTGGCACATCATCCGCTCGCTGCTGGTTTGGCTGGCAGCCGCCATCACCATCTTTGTGTTCATCGACTGGGTGTACGACAACATCATCCTTGCGCCCGCCAATCCTTCCTTCTATACCTACCGCGCCCTTTGCCGTCTGGGATGGCGCCTGTTCGGAAGCGACAGCCTTTGCATGCCTCCGGTGAAAATCGATTTCCAGGTCAACCAGGTGAACGGCACCTTCACTTCGGCCATCAATATCGCACTGATCGGCGGCATCGTTGTGTGTTTTCCCTATCTCTGCTGGGAACTCTGGCGCTTTGTGAAACCTGCACTCACTCCCAAAGAGAAGCGTTACGGAAGAGGCAGCATTTTCTACGTTTCGCTCTGTTTTTTTACAGGCGCCGCATTCGGCTATTTCCTGCTGGCTCCCTTCACCTTCAACTTTCTCGCCAGCTTCTCGCTCGGTAAAACAGGCATGATCGTTTACCGCCCCTCCATCAACGATTATATCGACAGCCTTACCAACCTCATCCTGGGATGCGGCATCGCTTTTGAATTGCCCGTACTTACCTGGGTACTGGCCCGCCTGGGCATCATCACCGGCAAGTTCCTGCGCGACTCCTTCAAATATGCCGTGGTCATCATTCTCATTGTGGCCGCGGTAGTCACTCCCTCGCCCGACTGGACCAGCCAGTTCATCATGGCCCTTCCCCTCACCCTGCTTTACCTCATCAGTATTGTCATAGCCGACCGCATCGACCGGAAGCGGGAGCGGGAGGAGCCGAAAACCTGGAGCTGATTTCCGCGCCGGCATAACCTGAAAGGGTTGTACCCGCATCCATTACCTTTGCCGAAATTCTGAAAGGGCATGTTACAAATCAGCGTCATCCGCCAGCATCCCGACCTTGTCAGGGAGCGGCTTGCGCACAAAAAGTTCAAGGAAACTTCGTTGGTCGACCGCCTGGTGGAACTCGATGAATCGCTCCGCAACATGAAGGTGGAAAGCGAAACCCTGCAGGCTACCATCAATTCGGCCAGCCGCGAAATCGGCGCCCTGATGGGCAAGGGGGAAAAAGAAAAGGCGGAAGCGTTGCGTGCCGAAGTGACCCGGCATAAATCAACCGCGCAAGCACTGGGCGAACGCCTGTCTTCCGCCGAAGCCGAACTGAACAACGAACTGCTGCGCCTGCCCAATCTCCCGCATGAATCGGTACCTGCAGGCAGCACACCTGCCGATAATGTGGTGATACGCAGTGGCGGCAATGTGCCCGCTCTTGCTGAAGCAGCCCTTCCCCACTGGGAGCTTATAAAAAAATACGACCTGGTGGATTTCGAAACCGGCAGTAAGATCACGGGCAGCGGATTTCCCCTTTATAAAGGTCGTGGCGCCAAACTGCAACGCGCGCTCATCCAGTATTTTCTTGACTACAATACGGCTGCAGGATATACCGAGTACCTCCCCCCCTTGCTGGTGAATGAAGCCACAGCTTATGGCACAGGGCAACTGCCCGACAAGGAGGGACAGATGTACTGCGCAACAGCCGATAACTTTTATCTGATTCCCACGGCCGAAGTACCCGTGACCAATATTTACCGGGATGAGATTCTGAAAGAATCGGAACTGCCTGTGAAGATGACGGCCTACACGCCCTGCTTTCGCCGGGAAGCCGGCAGCTTCGGCAGCGATGTGCGTGGTCTTAATCGCGTGCACCAGTTCGACAAGGTGGAAATCATACAGCTGGTCAACCCCGAAGAAAGTTATGCCGTGCTGGAACAAATGGTGCAGCATGTTGAACAATTGCTGCAATCGCTGGAACTGCCCTACCGCATCCTGAAACTCTGCGGCGGCGACATGAGCTTCACCAGCGCGCTCACCTACGACTTCGAAGTGTTCAGCGCCGCCCAGCAGAAATGGCTGGAAGTGAGTTCCGTCAGCAATTTCGAAAGTTTCCAGACCAACCGCATGAAAATCCGGTATAAGAATACTGCTGGAAAAACACAGCTGCTGCATTCGCTCAACGGATCCTCGCTGGCCCTGCCCCGCATTGTGGCGGCCTTGCTCGAAAACAATCAAAGTGCTCAAGGCATCGCGCTGCCGCAGGTGCTGCATTCTTATTTCGGTTCCGGCTCCATTTCTTAATTCTTCCCGTTCCGGAAACTTTGGCAAGCGGTCCTTTTCTTTTCGCGAACGAAATGTCCACTTTTGTTGTTCCTCTTTCGGCATTGCCCTGAAACGCCCCTTCATCTTGAAGAAACAGCACCTCCCTGAAAAAACCTGTCCGGCCTGCAACCGGCCTTTCCGCTGGCGGAAGAAATGGGAGAAGGTATGGGAGGAAGTGAAGTATTGCAGCGACCGGTGCCGCATGAACAAGCATCGAAAAAAATAAGCACGTTATGAAGGTTCGCACGGTGTTTCTCCTTTTCCCGCACCAGTTGTTCAGCGACAGTACCTTGTTGCAACAGGCCGACGAAGTGTATCTGGTGGAAGAATACCTGTTTTTCAGACAGTATACCTTTCATAAGATGAAACTGTTGTTTCACCGGGCCGGAATGCGTTACCTCGAAGATGTGCTCAGCAAAAAAAAGATCACGGTCCGGTATGTGGAAGCCCTGCAGCCCGATGCGGACATTCGCTCATTGATCCGCACCCTTTCCCGGAAAGGTGCAGGGAAAATCATGTTCTATGATGTATGTGATTACTGGCTTGAAAAACGGATCAGCACTACCTGCGCCAGCTGCGGGATGGTTGCTGAAGAGTACCCAAGTCCCGGATTTCTGAACACCAAGTCCGACCTGGCTGAATATTTCGGCACCGCCAAAAAATACCACCAGACCGATTTTTACATCCGGCAGCGCAAACGGCTCCACCTGCTGCTCGACGAACAGGGTAAGCCGCTGGGTGGCCAGTGGACCTATGATACCGACAACCGCCAGAAATACCCGCCCCGGAAAACACCACCCGAACTGCAATTCCCGGATCGCAATGCCTATTACCGCGAAGCGGAGCAGTATGTGGAAAAGCATTTCGGTGCAAACCACGGAAGCATCAGCCGGTCATTCGTATATCCCGTCACTCATGCTGAAAGCATTGAATGGCTTGAACAGTTTCTGGAGCAGCGCTTTTCGGAATTCGGGCCCTATGAAGATGCCATCGTATCCAAAGAGACCGTGCTGCATCACAGTGTGCTTTCGCCCCTGCTCAATGCGGGCTTGCTGGAACCGAAGCAGGTGGTGGATGCCGCCGTCAGCCATGCACGGGCCAAAAATGTTCCGCTCAATTCCCTTGAAGGCTTCATCCGTCAGATTGTGGGCTGGCGCGAATTCATCCGCGGGGTATACATTTACATCGGCTCGCGTGAACGCACCACCAACTACTGGCAGTTCAGCAGGCCGCTTCCCGACTCTTTCTATACCGCCTCCACCGGCATTGTTCCGCTCGACGATACCATCCGCAAGGTGCTGGATACAGGCTACTGCCACCACATCGAGCGGCTGATGGTACTTGGTAATTTCATGTTACTCACTGAAACGCATCCCGACCACGTGTACCGCTGGTTCATGGAACTTTTCATTGATGCCTACGACTGGGTGATGGTACCCAATGTGTATGGCATGAGCCAGTTTGCCGACGGCGGGCTCATGGTCACCAAGCCCTACATCAGCGGCAGCAACTACCTGCTCAAAATGAGCGATTACAAAAAAGCACCCTGGTGTGCCATCTGGGATGCACTGTTCTGGCGCTTTATGGACCGGCACCGGCAATTCTTTTCCTCCAATCCCCGGCTGGGGATGCTGCTTCGAACTTACGACCGGATGACCGACGAGCGGAAGAAGCAGATTGGCGAAATCACCCAAACGTTCCTGGGTGGTTGATTTCCGCTGATTCGGCTGTACTAAAATATTTCCAACATTCTCAGGAAAATAACTTCAGTTTTAAGAAGTTTCTTAGTTCTGCAAACCGGAAATAAATCCCTTATTTTGAATTACAGACCGGAGGAACTAATACGAAAATGATGTATAAATCAGCCCGAAATTTTCCCGTATAATGCCGATGTGATAGCTGTTTGGGCCAATATTATTGGTCCATTACAGATATCCAATCGGTATAACCAAAAACGGGAAAACTCCGAGATTTTGTAAATGAAAAAGCGACCTTTTCTGATACTTGTGACTGTGGTTATGCTGATATTGTCAGTCCCTGCCGTCGCCATGCGGTTCACGAAGGAAGTGAACTGGGGTCCCGGCGATTTCATAGCGGCGGCAGGCCTTTTGTTTTCAACCGGATTACTGGCCAGATTCATTTGGCAGAAGGTGCAGCTCCCCCGATACCGGATTCTCTTGATAAGCTTGCTGCTTCTTCTGCTGGTCTTGGTCTGGCTGGAACTGGCGGTGGGATTGTTCGGGTCGCCTTTTGCCGGAGATTAGCCTGGATTACCGATGGCAATTTTCCGCCACCGCAACCACGTATAAAAGTTTTGAATCAACTTGTAAAAAAGATGGCAGAGAAAAAAAAGCAGGTGGTGAAAATCAAAACGGCTCCCACGGCCGCGAGTGTGAAACAATACATCGAGCATTTTCCCGACGAGACGATGCGGGAAGACAGCCTCAGGCTTTTGGAACTCATGCAATCGATTACCGGTGAGCCTCCGGTGCTCTGGGGCGCCTCCCTGATCGGTTTTGGCAAGCGGGCGGTTACCAGTCCGGCTACCGGCCGCACGGTGGATTGGATGAAAGTGGGCTTTGCGCCGCGTAAATCAAAATTCTCGCTCTACCTGATGCTTGACTTCAAAAAGCATGCGGCAGTGCTGGAGAAATTGGGCAAGCATAAAACGGGAGTAGGCTGTCTCTATGTCAACAAACTCGCTGATGTGGACCTAAAGGTGCTGCGTACGCTCATAGAAATTGCCGCGAAGGCAAAATAATCCCCCCAATTTTTGCGTTTTTCCCCTGCTGAAGCAGTTCCGAAGTCCGGAATCCGCATACCGGCACAACGCTTATGAAAAATGCCACCCTCCTGACGGTTGTTTTTTCCGTTTTATTTTCCGCAACCTCCTCCGCACAAACCGGCAAGGAGATTAAGATCGGCTCCCAGGTATGGGCTGCCGAAAACCTTGATGTGGTGCGCTTCAGCAACGGCGACCCGATCCCGCAGGCCAAAACCCCCGAAGAATGGGAGCAGGCCGGTAAAAACCGGCAGCCCGCCTGGTGCACCTACAACAACAAGCTCGATTACCGCATCCGGTATAATAAGATCTACAACGCCTATGCTGTTGCCGACAAGCGGGGACTATGTCCTACCGGCTGGCATGTTCCTTCCGATGCCGAATGGACGGCGCTTGTAGAGCAACTCGACGGAGAACAGTCCGCTGCGCGGAAACTCAAAACCACCGGCGGCTGGCATGATGACGGCAACGGCAACAACAACAGCGATTTCAGCGCATTGCCCGGAGGCGGCCGAAACGGCACGGGCGAATTCTACGGCATGGGCATGTTCGGTTACTGGTGGACCTCAACCCCGTTCAACAAGGATCTTACCTGGATCCGTTATCTCTTCCATGATGAAGAAAAAGTATTCCGCAATTTTTCCGACAACAATTTCGGTCATTCAGTGCGCTGCATCAGGGATTAAGCAGATGAAGGTTCAACGTTCAAAGAGCCTTTAGGGTGGTGTTGAGTGGTACATACAAAGTTTTGAATGAAATACCGACCGGAGAAGATGATGCAAAGAACTCCAAAGATTCATGGTGAAACGAAATCTCTACGCGTTCCTGGCGGATTCATGGCGTCCTCTGTGTGAAAAAATTGGTTCACCGCAGGCCAGAGAAGCATATGCATAGAGAGCCGCCTCAACTATAAGTATCACGACCTGTTTCCCGCGTAGAAGCCCGGAAAGACCAATACCTATATTTTCCTGATCAACTCCGATGAAGGCACTGTTTTGCTGTTCAGCATGAGAACGCCATCCCTGCTTCGACGGGCTCTCCGGATGCTTTCATAATCCACTACCGCTATTTTTTCACCGGGAAGCACAGCTACAAACCGCATGCGTTTGCCCTCGGGAATAACCGTCTGGGTTTTTTGCCCACCCAAAGAAAACGGAATGACTGAATTGTCTTCTTCGTAAATGCCGTACACAATCGTTTTGTTTAGTGCCGGATCAAGATCCATGGTGAAATCAAAGGTTACCGGAACGATTTCTTTGGGATCGCATTTCCAGATCCTGTCGATATTATAAACGCCCAGTTTGTCCGCCCGGAATACATTCACAAGGTCTGCCTCCTGCCTAACCCGCTCCTCCTCTTTTTTGATGTCCTCCAGCAGTTGTTCGTATTGCTTCATCTGGAAATCAAAAAAGGCCTGATCATTACCCCTGGCTGAAATAACCGGAGTCGCCAGGAAGCGCTCCGACTTCAACACCTCGTTACCCGATCCGATATACATTTTACGGGTAAGCACTACTTCATAGATATTCTTCCTTTTGTTCACCGGAGTTACGGTTACATCATCCCAGCTGATACGGATGATCCGCGAAAGTTCGGGCCGGTAGGTTTCATCAAGCAGCGACCAGCCCCGGCCGGCCAGTATGGTCAGCTTGGGATTCTCCCGGAAGTCGCCCTCAAAGTAGAATATATGGTCATCGCTTTGACTGCTGTCGTCCCTACCTGGTTTTGCAGGAAGTACGGAGAGCTTTTCCAGTGTTTCCGCTTTCACAGTGTTCGCTCCGTTTTCAAAGGTGTCGGTCACCGCCCATTCTTTGTCGTTTTTCAGGAAATACAGGCGGCATTGTTCCGGCTTTCGGAAACCGGCAAGGGATACCTCCAGTGATTTTTGGTCGGCCACTTCCAGTGCCTGGCCCTCATTGAAGGCCCGCATCTCGATCATGCCGCCCGATTGCAGATACTCCCCGTTTTCAGCATCCACCGCCATGGTGATTCCCGCCCTGAGAATATCCATGGCGCTGTGGAATTCACGTACCTGAAAATCAACCGGTCCGTTCAGCGGCTTCCCGTCTTTCCGGTAAAATGTCCGCGGTTTGAATTTGATGCGTGTGCCCGTTGGCCTCGCGATTTCGAAAGCGCTGTCTTTGCTGAATCGGTAGTTGTCCATGGGAATATCAACCGATTTCAGCGGCGGTGCAATGCCGGCAGTCTTTACATGCGGCAGTTGGGTTGGGGCGATAGTGGACCGGAAGTACATCCAGGTGAACAGGGGTGCGGCGAGCCCGCCGATCAGGAGGGCGATTACAATTTTTGACTGCATGGTTGAAATGTTTTAGTTTGATTTTTTTATACGAAACTGACCTTAGTTTTTGCCCGAAAAATTCCCCGTATAATGACGATGTGATAGCTGTTTGGGCTATTGATATTGGTCCATTACAGATATCTAATCGGTATTAGTTGAGCCCGACCTTGCCCTTCAGCGAATAACAGTAGAGAAAGCCGTCCCAGCAGTTGAGCAGCAGGTCGGGCTGACCATCCTTGTTGACATCTTCTATTTGCGGAGGCATCTCACTGCCTGCCGGCAGGATAAGCCGCTTAAGCACCTCGCCGTTATCGAGCGAAATGATTTCAAGCGTCGCTTTGTACAAATCACGGATTCCCCGTTGCGAGAGCATCAGGATACAACGCGGGTGTCCGTCATAGCTGAAGACTTTTTCCGCAAACAGCGGATCCCGGCAATAGGCATAACTCCGGTATTCATCCGGATTATCGTAGTAAATACGATAGGGTATGGTCCTTACAATTTGATCGCCTTTGATCAGGAAAAGCGAATCATTCTTATTGAGTAAAATCGTGTCACCACCAATTGGCATATAGTTGATGGATTCTCCGGATTCCGAATGCGGAAAATGTTTTTTTGCGAGGAGTTTTCCCCTGCCGTTAACCACATATAGCGTATCCCGGGCGTAGGTTTCACGCAATTCGTATCGGGATCCGTAAACCCAGAAACAGGGTTTTTCAGGGGTTCCGGTTTTTATCAGATGGGGAGTCCGGAATCCGTGTTCGCCGGAATACTGCCAGAGCAGGCCGCCGGTTTTGCCATTCAGGGCAATCAGGCTGCTTCTTTGCCGCAGGTAAACCAGATCAGGTGTACCGTCGCGGTTCAGGTCGGCCAGCTCAGGTTTCTGAAGCAAGTCGCATTTGTAATTCATGTACGATTTCAATTTGAAGGCGAAGCGGTTATCCCCGTCGCGGTAACCGTCAAAATCGGGTACGAAATAGCTCCAGACTTTTTTCCCCGTGGCAGGTTCCACCGCCCGAACCTCGCCGGTTTCAGTAGCATACACGATAATATCTTCATTTCCTCTTCTGATCAGTACCGGCTGATGTTCAATGTCGCCCGAGGCAGGATTCCTCCAGACAACCTTCCCGTTCAAATCGGTACAGAGAAACTCCTCATTATCGTTGCCGAAAAAGCAACGGTTGTTGTAAAGCAGGATGCCGGCAACATCCATATCGCCCAGCACGTCATCGGCAAATTGCCGGATAAGCTTTCCGGACTTCCGGTTGATCATATAGACGCCTGACTTGCTGTCAAAAACCGTATAGTCCGTTACCCCCTGACCGTTTGAACCCATGACGATATTGTTGTCGGTCAGTACGACATTGGTCCTGAAACAGGCTAATCCCATATCGGCTTTCCAGAGTAGCGGAAATTCCGAACCGATTTGCGGCAGGGGATCGGCCGGGTCACCGGTATCCGCAGATGTGAAAAAGAAGAACAGTCCGGCAAAAAGTGTACGCAGCATAAGCAAGGGTTTTGCGGCTTCCCCGGTTGTGGCGCAAGCCTGGTGAATAAAAAGCGGGTACGGATTCCGGACAATCTCCGGTACCGGCATTTCACGGATAGGAGTTGAAAGTAATTTTTGTAATCAGGCCCTTGCGCCAACGGGTTGTTAAGAAGAGGAGGCCGTTTTCGTTTTTTTGTTTTTGATAACAGGATTCCGGGAGAAATGTGAAAGGCAGGTTAAGGCGGGAAAAGCAGAGCGCCCCGATTGCAGTTCACGTTATCACTTACCGTTCAATCGTTCGATTTTCCTGATCAAGGGTGCATGCCGGGAGTCGGGCGTAAATGACCGGCCCCGGAAGGGCTTTACTCATCAGGGAAATCCCGGAAACCTGATTCATGCGTTGAAGCAGGGTTTCGTGTGCTCATGGATATTTTTTATTCCTCGCCATTCACTTAATTTTATACCATGAGCATGGCTCATGCCCCAGTTAACCTTTACAATGCGAAAAATCAACAGACATTCCATTTCAAAAACAGTATTCACGATGAATAAACTTTTTTTATCCGTCATGCTGGCGATTTTCATCTCCTTCTTCATCATACCTGCTTCCATGGCACAGAAAAGAACATTTACAGGGAAAGAAATGACCTATAGCGATGCAAACGGCACTGTGCTGAAGGGTTATGTGGCCTTCAACGAAAAAGCCAAAGCCCTTCCGGTAGTATTGGTAGTGCCGGAATGGTGGGGCTGCAATGCCTATGCGCGGCAACGGGCCGATATGCTGGCAGCGCTGGGTTATTTCGCGATGGCAGTCGACATCTACGGCGAAGGCAAGGTGGTGGAAACCCCGCAGGACGCTACTGCGGCTGCAGGTCCTTTCTATCAGAATCCGCAATCGGCCCGAATACGGATGGAAGCGGCCATGCAGGAAGTGAAAAAATATAAGCAGGCCGATACCGAACGAATAGCCGCCATCGGTTACTGCTTCGGGGGATCGATGGTACTCAACAGCGCGAAACTGGGACTGCCGCTGAAAAGCGTGGTGAGTTTTCACGGCGGACTGGCCGGTGTTATGGCCGAACCGGGTGTGCTCAAGGCAAAGATCCTGGTCTGCCACGGTGAAGCCGATCCGCTGGTAAGCAAGGAAGATATCCAATCGTTCCGCAACAACCTCGATGCTGTGAAAGCCGACTACCAATTCATCAACTACCCCGGTGCCACACATGCGTTCAGCAATCCCAACGCCACCGCCGTCGGTATCAAATACAAGATGCCCATCGCCTACAATGAGGAGGCCGACAAGAAAAGCTGGGAAGCGATGAAGGAATTCCTGCGTAAAACATTATAGTCCAACCCTCTTCCCCTCATGGCCGATACCCTGCATCTTGTTTCAGGAACACGAAAGGAACAATACGAATCCTTGCTGCCGCAGATCCGGGCCTTGCTGCAGGGCGAAAACGACCCGATAGCCAATATGGCCAATATGGCCGCAGCTATCCGCGAACAATTCGGCTGGCTTTGGGTAGGCTTTTACCGCGTGGTTGGCGAAGAACTGGTACTGGGCCCTTTTCAGGGACCCCTGGCCTGCACACGAATCAGGAAAGGAAAGGGTGTATGCGGACACTGCTGGTCGGTTGCGCAAACCGTCATTGTTCCGGATGTACACCGGTTTCCCGGTCATATCGCCTGCAGCAGCGGTTCCAATTCTGAAATCGTTGTTCCGGTATTCGATAAGGGTAGCGTTGCTGCCGTACTCGATATCGACAGTGAGTTGTTTGCTGATTTTGATGAAACCGACCAGTATTATCTTGAACAGATTGTATCGAACCTGTATCGCTGAACCGGTCATTCATACCGGCTCCGTATGCAATCGGAAGCCGATGCCGTGCAGGGTCTGGATCCGGAAGCCCGGCTCTTCGGCGAATATTTTCCGCAACCGCGAAACAAACACATCGAGACTGCGGCCGTAGAAATAATCCGCCTGTCCCCATACGGCCTGCAGAATCTGCTCCCGCTTCAAGGCCTCGTTCTTATGTTTCAGAAAATACAAGAGCAGGTTCGCCTCGCGTTCGGTAAGCAACACTTCCTTACCCGCCTTCTTCAGCATGAAATTCGCAGGATCGAAGATGAAGCTTCCCGCAGCATACTGTGCTTCCATAGCCGGAGCAACTGCAGAATTTACCGATGAGCGTTTGATGAAGATTTCAATTTTCAGTAGAAGCTCCTCCATATTGTAGGGCTTGACCAGATAGTCGTCGGCACCGATGCGCAATCCTGTAAGCCGGTCTTCACTAAGTGTTTTGGCCGAAAGGAAAATCACCGGCAGTTGCTTGTTCTCTTTCCGGATGGCGGCAAGCAGGTCGAAGCCGTTCATGCCGGGAAGCATCACATCCAGAATACAGAGGTCGTATGCCGATTTCCTGAAAGCATTGTAACAGGCCGTTCCCTCCGTATAATGATCAACGACATAACCCTGCTGTTCAAGGCAGTCACGGGTAAGAAACGCAAGCGTCTCATCGTCTTCGGCGTATAAGATCCGGTAAGGCATGCGTTCAGTTCATAGTTACAGTAAAGGTAGTCCCTTTGCCGGGGCGACTGTCCACCTCAAGTTTCCAGCCATGCAGATCGCACACTTTCTTCACATAGTACAACCCGAGCCCGAAACCGTTGACCGTGGATTTCTCACTGTCGGGCACGCGGAAAAACTTGCTGAAAATCTGCCGGCGGTATTTTTCGGGAATGCCGATGCCATTGTCGGATACCGAGAATACCGTTTTGCCCTGTTTTTGGTGAAGACCAATGCGGATTTGTGGTCGCGCGGTACAGTATTTCACCGAGTTATCGAGAAAATTGTACACCATGTTGGACACATGAAATTCATCAGCATCCACGCAGCAATCTCCGGCACTGTTATCGACCAGTACTTCAGCATCAGGATGTTTAAGGCGGAACAATTCCAGCGTACGTTGGACGGTATCGGATAGGCTGAACGGCTTTTTATCGAGCACTTCGGGATTTTCATCACTGCGGGCCACTTTCAGCACTTTTTCAAGATGCGCATTCAGCTTCTCGCCCTGCGCAACGATGATCCGGGCATAATTCTGCCGCTTTTCGGCATCGGCATCAGCATCGTTACGGGCAAGATAGTTTCCGGCAATTAGGATGGAGGAAAGCGGCGTCTTGAATTCATGCGTCATATTATTGATGAAATCCTTCTGCAGGGTGGCGAATTTCTGCTGCTGCAAGATGATGTAGATGGCATAGAGATACACGGTAAGCGCGATGAGCATGACCAGCGACAACAGCATCCAGATGCGCAGCTCCGCCGAAATGAAACTGTTCAGTTCAGGAAAACGAACGGCGAAATAATAGACCAGATGTTTCGCCTTGGGAAAAAAAGGTTCGGCTGCCGTGGCCGACTTTTCCTTGTCCATCTGCACATAGCTGCCATAGAGCATGGCATCCGTTTCGCAGTCATAGATGGCGTATTCAAAATTGGTATTGATTTTTTTTGCGGCGAACTTCCGAACCAGCAGCAGTTCCAGTACCTTGGCATCAAAATCATTGCGTACATTAACCACATAATAATCGCGTGAAACTTTTTCCACCGGACTGGCATCAGGCGTGGGATAGCCGTAATAGCGGTTGATTTCCGAAGCCACTTCCAGCAAAGCCACCTGTATGCCCTGGCTGAATTTCTTTTCCTCGTAATCAAAAGCCTGTCGGAGCAGATAGACCTGCAGCACAATGATGCCCACGAAGGCGGCAGCTCCGGCAATCACGATGATTTTGACCCTGTTGAAATTCACCCTGCAATGTTATACGAAAGTGACGTTACTTTTAGCCCAAAAATTTTTCCGTGTAATGCCGATGCAATAGCTGTTTGGGCCAATGAAAATGGTTCATTACAGCTATCACATCGGTATTAGCCTCTATTTTCTATTTTTTAAAATCTTGCAATCGGTATAAAGGTTTGAACGGTTTGCTCCGTTGAGGCTTTCCCTTGCACGGCTAATACGCACCGCACTACCGACCTTCAAGCGACCACTGGTTGTAAAGATGCACCAGTACCGATGGGAGCGCCTTGGCCGGTTCGGTGACACCGAAGGTGGCAGACGGAAAATAGCTTGCGTCATTTTCCGGAAGAAGCGGCCGCAGCGCGGACATCGGTACGCAGCCTGCCGGCTGTGGAGGCCAGAAAACACTTGTGCGTGGAAGGGGAACAGCTATCAGGATACATTTGTCTGAACCGCTGATTACGCAGATTGAATGATTACGCTGATTTTTTCACTCAGGGCAGTGGGAAATCGAAAGGCAAACCTCCCCCTTTGGGTGATCGGGGGGGGCAGATTTTTCATACTAAGCCGCGAATCAATTCCCTTGAACCTTTCTGGACTCGGCTAAAACGCAACGCCCTACTGACTTTCAAGCGACCACTGGTTGTAAAGATGCACCAGTACCGATGGGAGCGCCTTGGCCGGTTCGGTGACGCCGAAGGCGGCAGACGGAAAATAGCTTGCGTCATTTTCCGGAAGAAGCGGCCGCAGCGCGGACATCGGTACGCAGCCCGCCGGCTGTGGAGGCCAGAAAACACTTGTGCGTGGAAGGGGAACAGCTATCAGGATACATTTGTCTGAACTGCTGAATACGCAAATTAATCTCTATAACTTCAGCGAGTTAGATTCCATTTTCTTTTTACAAACTCTTGGCAATCGGTATTACGCCAAATGCAAATCAAGCCGAGACCTGTGCGGGAAGGAGATAGCGAGAAAAATACAGGAGGAAGTACGAAAAAAGGCAAGACGCCTCAGGACATCCGCTTGTCAATTTCCACACAAAGCCGGTTGAAGATATCGGCAATACTGCCTTCACCCTTGACCATCTCCACTTTTCCGAAGGTGGAATAATAGGCGGCAACTGCGGAAGTCTTGCTATGATAAACGGCAATCCGCTCGCGGATGACGGCCTCATTGGTATCATCGCTGCGGTCACTGGTCTCCCCTCTCTTGAGCAGGCGGCTCACCAGTTCCTCCTCACCCACTTCAAGAGCCAGCACCAGATTGATTGCGGTCTTCTTGAGGGAAAGCAGTTTGTCGAGCGCTTCAGCCTGGGCGGTGGTGCGCGGAAATCCGTCGAACAGGAACCCCGGCACTTCGGGGTGGGCATCAATGGCTGAACTAATCATGCCCACAACCACTTCATCGGGTACCAGCTGGCCCTTATCCATGATTTTTTTCGCCTCCATACCCAAAGGCGTCTGCCGGGCAATTTCCGAACGGAGCAGATCGCCGGTGCTCAGATGTTTGAGCCCGTATTTGGCGATCAGTTGTTCGCTTTGCGTTCCTTTTCCACTGCCCGGAGGGCCAAACAAGATAAGATTAAACATATGTGAAAGTGACCGATATGAAAAAACAAATATACTGTTTGGGCCTTGAAATTCCTTTAGCTGTTTGCCGAAACTTTTTAAGTTCAATGTTGTTATCTGTGCAGGTACTGAACAAATCTCAATCCTTGTGATTCCTTGTATTCAGTCCCGGATATTCAATAGAACAGCCATGCGACCGCTACTTCTTATTTTCGTACTCAGCCTTGCCGGAGCCGCAAGTTGCCAGCCGGTTGCGAAGCAAAAAAACACCGCCATGAACGATTCCACCCCTCATGCCCACTACAGCCGCACCGACACCACCCCGGTTACCCTCAACGACACCGAATGGAAAAAACTCCTGCCCGGCGATGTGTACGAAATCGCAAGGCAAAAAGGCACGGAGCGCCCCTTTACCGGAAAATATTATCAACATAAGGAAGCCGGCACCTATTACTGCGCGGCCTGCGGCAACCCGTTGTTCAGCAGCGACGGAAAATTTGAAAGCAGTTGCGGATGGCCGAGTTTTTTCGAACCCGTCAGCAAAAGCAGCATCATTTATGCGCCCGACAACTCACATGGTATGCAGCGCACCGAAGTGATGTGCGGCAAGTGCAAGGGCCATCTGGGCCATGTGTTTGAAGACGGGCCTCCCCCTACCGGTTTGCGGTATTGTATCAACTCGGTGATTCTCGATTTCGGAAAAAACAACCCGGCCAAAGATTCCGAAAAAAAATAAGGCTAACCATCTTTCGCATTCTTTACCATCCGATATCGTCAAGGTGCAACCGCTGATGGATTTAGCCTAACCCATGCGCTGAAAAAATTGTACTTTCCCTCCCGGGGAACGCGCAATTCCATTACTGACGCCCCAACCATCCCGCAACAAAACAACGCTTCCATGAGATCCTTTTTTTACACCACAATTTTATTCCTCTGCTGCTGTTCAACCCTTGCGCAGAAAATTGAACTGGGCAGTTTCAAATCCATGAAACCCCGGAGCATCGGTCCTGCCGGCATGAGCGGACGGGTAACGGCCATTGATGCGGTGGTGAGCAACCCCGATATCATTTATCTGGCAACCGCTTCGGGCGGGGTATGGAAAACAGAAAACAGCGGCAACACCTGGAAGCCGATATTCGATGAGCAACCCCTGCTGAACATGGGTGCCATCGCCATACAGCAAAGCAATCCCTCGGTGGTTTGGGCGGGAACCGGAGAAGGCAATCCCCGCAATTCGCTGAATATCGGGGGAGGTCTGTTCAAAAGTCTTGATGCAGGCAAAACCTGGTCGATGGTGGGGCTCGAACGCACCCGGAACATCCACCGCATCCTGATCGACCCCAACAACCCCGATGTGGTTTATGTGGCCGCCATCGGTAACCCCTATGCACCCCATCCTGAAAGAGGCGTCTATAAAACCACCGACGGAGGCATCACCTGGAAACAGATTTTGTACACCAACGATAGCAGCGGCTGTGCCGATCTGGTGATGGATCCGTCCAATCCGAACAAGCTGCTGGCCAACATGTGGCAGCACCGCCGCACACCCCACAGTTTCAAAAGCGGTGGCCCGGGCAGCGGATTCTACATGACTTTCGACGCAGGCAAAACCTGGAAAAAACTGGGCAAGCAGGAAGGATTACCCGAGGGTGACTACGGCCGTATCGGCATTGCCATTGCCCCCAGCGAACCGAGACGCATATACGCCCTGATCGAATCGGCCAAAAACGGACTTTACCGCACCGACGACGGCGGATTCAAATGGGAACTGGTCAACAGCAACAAGGAGGATGTAAACAACCGGCCCTTCTATTTCCAGGACATCCGTGTTGACCCGAAGAATGAGAACCGCGTGTACAATGTCTTCCAGATGATTTCGATGAGCGAAGACGGCGGAAAAAATTTCAAGATCATCATCCCCTACAGCGGCATCCATCCCGATCATCACGCATTCTGGATCCATCCGGAAAATCCCAATCTCATTATCGACGGAAACGACGGAGGCATCGGCATCAGCCGCGACCGGGGAAGAACCTGGAAGTTTGATGAACAACTTCCTCTGGGGCAGTTCTACCATATCAATGCCGACAACCAGCTTCCTTACCATGTGATGGGCGGCTTGCAGGACAACGGCAGCTGGCGCGGGCCCGCCTATACCTGGATCGAAGGAGGCATCCGCAATTATTACTGGCAAAGCCTTTGGAGCGGCGATGGCTTCGATGTGGCTCCCGATCCTGAAAACCCCGACTGGGTTTATGCCATGAGCCAGGGCGGCGAACTGGGCAAGTACAATGTCAAAACCGGACAAAGCATGTCCATGCAGCCTCCGGTACCCGATCTCAAAACCCGTTTGCGTTTCAACTGGAACGCCGCTTTCGCGCAGGACCCCTTTGACCCGAATACGATTTACTACTGCAGCCAGTTCGTACACAAAAGCCGCAACAAGGGCATGAACTGGGAAATCATATCGCCCGACCTCACCACCAACGACAGTGTGCAACAACGGCAGGACGACAACGGCGGGCTTTCGGTAGACATCACCGGAGCGGAAAACTATAACACCATACTCTGTGTGGAGCCCTCAGCAAAAGACCGTCAGGTAATCTGGGCGGGTACCGACGACGGGAATGTGCAGCTGACACGCGACGGCGGAAAGACCTGGACGAATTTCCGCGGAAAAATTCCCGGTATGCCTTTAGGTGCCTGGATTCCGCAGATTCGTGCCGGACGGCATAATGCGGGAGAAGCTTTTGTGGTATGCAATGATTACCGTCGCGGCAATTTCAATCCCTATGTGTTCAGAACCCGCAACTACGGCGCCACCTGGGAACGGATGGCCGATGAAAAAAAGGTGAAGGGTTATGCGCTTTGTGTATTGCAGGATCCCACAGAGCCCAATCTCATTTTCCTGGGTACCGAAAACGGACTCTGGGTCAGCTTCGACAACGGCAGCAGTTTCGAACAATGGAAAAACGACTATCCTCCGGTATCAACTTACGATATGGTCATACAGGAACGTGAGGCCGATCTCTGCATCGCCACATTCGGCAGGGCGATATATATCATCGACGATATCCGGCCTCTGCGGAAAGCGGCTGCCGATATGGGCAGGCTTCCGACAAAGAAGCTGACCATGTATCCCTCGCCCGATGCTTATCAGGTCAACCTCAGAAATATCAGCGGCTACGATTACAGCTCATGGGGATTGTATGAGGGACAGAACCGAAAGCAGGGTGCCGCCTACAGTTTCTACGCCCGGTTGCCCAAACAACAAAACGACTCGCTGAAGAACGCCGCTGCCAATACCAAAAAGGGCAGCGACAGTACCAAAGCTGTCAAGACGCAAAATGACAGCGCGAATGTTTATATCTACAATGCGCTTAACGAACTCATAAGAACCAAAAAAATAAAAGTTGATTCGGGGTTCAACCGGCACTACTGGGGTTATGAGATGAAAGGCAGAAGAAGGCCTGGAAGCGCGAAGCCCAAGCCCGGCGAGGATGAACCTTCAGGCATGCAGGTCTATCCCGGCACCTATAAGATCGTGGTTGAACTTTCGGGTGAGCGAGACTCTACGCAGGTTCAGGTAAAACCCGACCCCGATGCAGTTCCCGACAAAAAGATTTACGATGCCAAAGCTGCGGCCCTGGTGCGGGTGGACCAGCTGAACGACAAGCTTGTGGAAATCACCGACCGGCTCAATGAATCGGATGAAACCATTGGAAAAATGGAAGCAGCATTGAAGAACATTGAAACCCCCGAAGCCGACAGCCTTCGGAAAAGCGGAAAAGCCATGACGGATTCTATCAAGAATATCCGCAACTTCATCTTTGGTAAGCCCCAGGAAAAACAGGGCTATGGTTCGCCGTATCAGGTTACCGTCAACGGCCGCCTGCAGGAAGCCCGGTATGAGATCATAAGGAAAAACAAGATTCCCGACGAACAGGAAACCCGGCTGGTCAATATGGCGGCGGATCTGATTGAAGAAACCCGGATCCGAAGCAACAACTTCTTCTCGGGCAAATGGGCCGATTACCGCAAGCTTGCAGAAGCCAATCCGGCCAAACTGTTCAAAAACTATACGCCGCTGCAGTAAAGGAAACCCTGTATCTGCGCGGTTTGTGAGGGCATTTGGTGTTACTTTTGCACCGACAGCAAATACCCCTCTATGCCGGACCACAAGCTCAGCCAGCTGGCGGAAACCCTTATCGGATCTGAAATAGTGAAGTTGGGTGCCGATATCAAGGAGAAAATACGGCAGGGCCAGAAGATTTACAATTTCACCATCGGTGATTTCGACAGTTCGATTTTTCCGATTCCCGCAGAACTCCGGGAAGATATTCTGAATGCCTACCGGAATGAATTGACTACCTACCCGCCTGCCGATGGTATTCCGGAACTGCGTGTGGCGGTTTCCGATTTTTTGAAATCGCGTGAAGGACTCGATTATTCCCCCGCTGAAATCCTGATTGCCGCAGGCGGAAGACCGTTGATTTATGCGGCATACCGAACGGTGGTCGACAAGGGAGACAAAGTGATTTACCCCGTACCCAGCTGGAACAATAACCATTATGTGCATTTTACCGAAGGGCAACATGTGTTGATTCCCACCCGGGAAGAAAACAACTTCATGCCTACCGCAGAAGAGATCCTTCCGCATCTTCCCGGTGCGCGGATGCTGGCGCTTTGTTCGCCGCTGAACCCGACGGGAACCACCTTCAGCAGGGAAAATCTGGATGCCATCTGCCGGATCATTCTCGACGAAAACAACCGCCGGGCACCCGGAGAGAAAAAACTCTTCCTCTTGTTCGACCAGATCTACTGGACACTGACTTTCGGCGATACGGTACACCATAATCCGGTATCGCTCTATCCCGAAATGAAGGAATACACCATTTTCATCGATGGCATCAGCAAGGCCTTTGCCGCAACGGGTGTGCGCGTGGGGTGGAGCATGGCCCCCGAAAAGATCATTGCAAAAATGAAAGCCATCAACAGTCATGTAGGTGCCTGGAGCCCGATGGCCGAGCAGCACGCGACAGCCCTTTATCTTTCCCGTTCGGCATCCATCGATAACTACCTGCACACATTCAAAGCGGAAATCGAAGAGCGGCTGCAACGGATCTATAAAGGAATCATGCAGTTGCAGCAGGAAGGGTTTCCGGTAAAAGCCGTTGCCCCGCAGGCGGCCATTTATCTCACCGTCTCCATCGATCTGGCCGGTAAAAAAACAGCAGAAGGAAAATTGATTGCCGACCAGAAAGCCGTAACCGCCTACCTGCTTGAAAAAGCCGGGCTGGCCGTTGTGCCTTTCAGCGCGTTTGGTGCACCGGCCGACAGCTGCTGGTACCGCCTCAGCGTGGGCACCTGCAGAAAGGAAGAGATTCCTGAAATGCTGGAAAAATTAAAAGATGCCCTGGGGCATCTTTCTTAATCACTATTTTATTCCGGAGAACTCAGTTTTTGCAACTGAGGAAATTGAACGGCTTCAGGGTTTGTACCCTGATGGTATTTCTGAGGGTAACGCGGTTGCTGGTCACTTTGTATTTGTTGAGGTCGATGAGTTCATGGGCGACAACGAGACTGTCAAGGCGTTCGACCTTGAACAGCAGTTCATGCAGAAACTCAACCTCCTGCTCGATAGCCTGTCGACTCATCAGTTCCTGATCACGTAAGACAAGTAAATCACGATTTGTCCGGTTCATATCGGCAACTGGTTTTCCCCTTTTCAGTAGCCCACCATTCCTTTCTTGTTCGCACATCCGCAACCACTTTTTTGGCTGGTTGCGCATCCCGAAATCAGAAGACTGGTGATGAAAAGAGCTATAAAGGATATTTGAAACAATCGCTTCATATCATATCAACGCTCTAAGTTAAACTAATTTGAAGTACATTTATTGCCCTTGTCCATCATTTTTTTATAATTGGCAAATTCCGGTAAACAATTCACCGTGCTGATAGCCCCGCTGGACTGGGGTTTGGGCCATGCGGCACGGATGATTCCTATCGTAAAATTCCTACAAAAAAATAAGTGTCGGGTGGTCGTTTCGGCAACTGGAATTTCAGCGACACTCCTGCGAAAAACCTTTCCCGACCTGGAGTTCATCCGGTCTCATCCGTTCAAAATCCGTTACAGCCGCAGCGGCAGCCGCATGCCTTTTGTCTTGCTGCTCCAGTTGCCTCGGATAGCCCTGTGGATATGCAAAGAACATTTCTGGCTAAAAAAAGTTTGCGCAGAAATTCCATTCGACCTGGTTCTGTCAGACAACCGGCCCGGGCTTTTTAATCGCAAGGTGAAATCCGTGTATATAACCCATCAGCTCGCCATTCAAGGTGGCAGCAGCTTGACCAATGGGCTTTTACGCAGAATACATTATTTCTTCATCAACCAGTTTTTGGCATGCTGGGTACCCGATTATCCGGAGCCCCGCTCCCTTGCGGGAAAACTCTCCAACCCCGATAAACTTCCTCGGATACCCACAACGTATATCGGATGTCTTTCCCGATTCGAAAAACCATCGGGAAATTCCGTTTCGTCTATCCGTCTTCTGATTCTGTTATCGGGGCCTGAACCGCAGCGTACCCTTCTGGAAGAAAAAATCATTGCCCAAATCAGCGGCTCCGGAATGCAAACCTGTCTTGTAAGAGGCCTTGATTCCGGAAGGCCGATGCCGGAACAGCTTCCGCAACATCTTGAAGTCCACAACTTCCTGACCACCGAACAGCTCAGCGAGAAAATACAATCAGCGGAAATCGTGTTGTGCAGGAGTGGATACACTTCCGTGATGGACCTGATTAAGTTGAAGAAGAAAGCCATTCTGATTCCCACGCCGGGGCAAACAGAGCAGGAATACCTTGCTGAATACCTTCGGAAGAAAGGTTATTTTTACACGGCTGTTCAGGAAAACTTCAACCTGAACAAGGCCCTGAAAGAGGCCGAACATTTCGGAAATGAACTGCCCGATTTCAGCATGCGCGAATTTGAAGATGTGCTCAGGCGCATGATTCAGGCATAAAGAACAGATACCGTTTGAACGAATCCGGAAATAACCTCAAGGCACACGCTGCGCTGCTGGGCACGAATGTATTTTTCGCCATCAATCTCAGTGCGGTCAAATACCTCACCAACAACAAATGGGCAGGACCCTTCGGAATCAATCTCATCCGGGTAAGTGTGTCCGTGTTCTTATTCTGGATGTTGTTCCTCCTCTCCGGGAAAAAATGGAGGCTGCTTCCCAGAAAAGACATCCCCCGGTTCATGTTGTGCAGCCTTACCGGCATCACCATCAACCAGCTGCTCTTTCTCAAGGGCCTTTCGATGACCTTCCCCATACATGCCGTGCTGCTCATGCTGACCACGCCGATCCTGATTACCTGCATATCGGCATGGTTGCTGAAGGAATTGCTGAATCTGCAGAAGCTTGCCGGCCTCGCTTTGGGAGTCGGAGGAGCGGTTATGCTCATCAAAGCCCGTGAAATGGCCGTTACCGGTGCCGACAATGTTGTGCTGGGCGATATTCTGGTAATCATCAACGCCATTTCCTATTCCATTTACTTCATTTTGGTGAAGCCGCTCATGGTAAGGTATAAACCTCTGGAAGCGATCCGCTGGATTTTCACCTTCGGTCTTTTTTTTATGCTTCCCTTCGGATGGAAGGAATTCACGGAAATCAAATGGGCGGAAATTGATGCTACGGGCCTGATCTGCATGGCGCTTGTGGTGGTTGCGGGAACCTTTCTCGCCTATCTGTTCAATGTATACGGAATCAGCAAGCTCGGTGCAGGAACAGCGGGAATGTACATCTACCTGCAACCCTTCTTCGCTTCAGCGATTGCCATGGTTTTCCTTCGGGAAAAACTGACCCTCGAAAAAATCTTTGCAGCCGTCCTGATTTTTGCAGGCATCTATCTTTCCGGGTATGCGGTAAAAAAACAAACGACAAAATAGGCACTTGCAGATTCGGGCATAGGAATTGGGATTATCCACGATGTGGGTAATAGAAGAATAAAAAGGATTTCCCGGCTTTCCGGAAATCACGCCAGTGTTCGATAGGGGCGGTTACCGCGAATGCGCCGCAGGTGGGCATATTGTCCATATTCATCCCATCCATCAGTTGATTCACAAATTCGGTTATGCCTGGATTATGGGAGAAAAGCGCTACGGTATTGAACCGGTCGTCGAGTTTTTCAACGGTATCAAATAAGGTTTTCGGAGCGGCATGATACAACTCGGGTATCAGGATGATTTTTTCCCGGGCAAACTTCCAGGCATCGCAGAATAATTCGGCTGTACTCAGGGCGCGCAGGGCAGGGCTGGAAACAAAGGCATCGATATCATGCCCTTTTGAATAAATCAACTGCGCTATCTCAGGGGCATCCCGCTTGCCCCGTTCGTTCAGTGGACGGTCGAAATCGGAAGCCACATCCTTGTCCCAGCTGCTCTTGGCATGTCGCACCACAATCAGGGTCTTTTCCTGTTTTTTCTCTTTTTTCTTTTCCGGCATGGGGACAATATTACTGCATTAAAGGAAACGCCCCTCTTGAAAAGGGGCGTTCATTTCTATTTCAGGATGGTACTCACATTTTCACAATGCGCTGGTTGATGACGCGCTCACCGATCCGAAGTTGCACCAGATAAAATCCGCTGGTCAGTCCCGGCAGATTGATGGTGGATGTCCATACGCCTACAGGCTTATCGACCCGATACTGGGCAACCCGGTTCATAGATACATCAAAAAGACTGATAGTCATCGGACCCGATTCCCTGCCGTCGTAACTCAGCTGCATACGGTCCTGAACCGGATTAGGATAAACCTTCAGATTACCCGCCACCTTAGGTTCTGATGAAGGCTGGCCACCTGTTCCTGTGATTACCGTACCGGGATTGGTAGCCTCTGTTAGGGTCACCGCTTGGAGCGAAACGTTGCCGTTATTGCCCGTTGCCTGAACCCACTGCACATTCAGTAGCTGACCAGTAGATGCCGATTTATATGTAATAGTGTAGACTGCGCCGTATTGCCCGGTAGGAGACAATACGGGTGAGAATGTTTGCACATACTGCGGGGCTGAACCGTCTGATAAGGTTGCGGTAAGGGTTCCCGTACTCTGCCATCCGCCCACATATACTTTCAGGGTTCTCGTGGTGGGATCGGCAGGAGCCGTAAAGCGGAAGCCCCGACCGATACCCGATACAAACACACTGCGCCTGTCGCTGCCACTTGCCGTTGGTGATCCATCGCTCCAGCTGCAGGTACGCATATCGTTATTTGTGGTTGATACCGTGCCCGTTCCAACCTGAACATAGTTGCTGATCTTGTTACCGCCCGTGGCCTTCCGGTCATTACCCGGCCAGCGGACCCAGTCGGCTGTTCCTTCGGCAGTCAGATTCACGGCTGAAGATGAACTCAGCGAAGATCCATTCAGCAATCCCGTCAATGCAGTGCTCACAGTGATTACCGAAGTGGCGGTGCGGTTGCCATCAACTGTGGTAACAGTGATTGTTACGGTTCCTGCACTAACGCCGGTGACCAGGCCCGTCGGGCTTACTGTGGCAACTGATGTGTTACTGCTGCTCCAGCTAACATTTTTATTTGTTGCATTGGCCGGCAATATAGTAGGCGTCAGTACCAGCGTAGCGGTGGGCACTAATTGTGCCGCAGCAGGATTCACCGATACCGAGGCAACGGGAATACCTGTTCCGGTTACATTGACCACAGCCGTGCGGTTGCCATCCACCGTGGTTGCAGTAACCTGGGCGGTTCCTGCACCGGTGATCGTGAGCATTCCGCTTGGCGATACTGTGGCAATTGATGTATTGCTGCTGCTCCAGCTGACATTCTTATTTGTTGCATTGACGGGCGCTACCGTAGCCGTAAGCTGCTGGGTGCTGCCCACATTGAGGGTAACCACGGAAGGATTAACCGTTACGCCGGTCACAGGAACCGCAGGAACCGGCTCAACCAGCGTGGCTGCCTGAAGTGTCACATTACCCGAAGCATTTGAACTGTGTATCCAGCGAATAGTCAACAGCGCAGATGCGGATGAGGCACGATAGGTAAGCGTGTACACTGCATTGTATTGTCCGGTTGCACTAAATACCGGAGAAAATACATGCACATAGTTGGGTGCAGATCCATCAGACAGTGAGGCGGTAAGGGTTCCGCCGCTGCGCCATCCGCCGACATATACGCGGATGGTTTTTTCTGTTAAATCAGCCGGAGCACTGATCTGGAATCCGCTTCCGATTCCGGAAACAAGAACACCCTTACGATTCGACCCGCTGATATCCGGTGTTCCGTCTGTCCAGGTGCAGGTTCTGGGATCATTGCCATAGTTACGTACTCGCGAAGAGCCGATGACGGTGAAATTCGAAATCTTTCCGCCGCCGCTTAGTTTCCTGTCATAACCCGGCCAGTGTGCCCAGTCGCTGCTTCCCTCGTCGGTAAGATTGACTGCAGCCGATGATGAAACCACCGTGCCGGTCAGACTGCTGGCAAATACCGTAACGGTTGATGTGGCGGTTCTTGCTCCGTCAACTGTAGTGGCGGTTATTGTTACAGTGCCTACGGCTATGCCGGTGACAACGCCCGTAGCGCTTACCGTAGCAACAGCAGTATTGCTGCTGCTCCAGATTACACTCTGATTAGTCGCATTGGCCGGAGCGATGGTGGCATTGAGTTGTTGTGTGCCGCCGATCAATATTGAAGCAGTAGTCGGACTGACTGTCACACCCGTTACCAGAATCGGATTGACGGTAATGGTTGAAGTGGCAGTCCGGGCTCCATCGGCCGTGGTCACCGTGATGGTGGCTGTGCCGACGCTCACGCCGGTAACCAGTCCGCTGGCGCTTACGGTGGCAACTGCCGTATTGCTGCTGCTCCAGATTACACTCTGATTAGTCGCATTGGCCGGAGCGATGGTGGCATTGAGTTGTTGTGTGCCGCCGATCAATATTGAAGCAGTAGTCGGACTGACTGTTACACCCGTTACCAGAATCGGATTGACTGTGATGACTGAAGTAGCTGTTCTTGAGCCATCGGCAGTAGTTACTGTGATGGTCGCTGAGCCTACAGACACTCCGGTCACAAGGCCGGTGGCGCTGACAGTAGCAACAGCCGTATTGCTGCTACTCCAGGTCACATTCTGATTGGTAGCGTTAGCCGGAGCAATGGTGGCATTAAGTTGTTGCGTGCCGCCAATCAATATCGATGCCGTGGTCGGCGATACGCTCACACCCGTTACCAAGATTGGATTGACAGTTATTACAGATGTAGCTGTTCTTGCTCCATCAGCCGTGGTGACGGTGATGGTCGCCGTACCTACAGATACCCCCGTTACAAGGCCGGTGGCGCTGACAGTAGCAACAGCCGTATTGCTGCTGCTCCAGGTTACATTCTGATTGGTCGCATTGGCAGGTGCGATGGTGGCAGTTA